>NZ_RCVI01000349.1:0-11742 GCF_003667455.1 Micromonospora sp. CV4
CCTGGCCGACCACGTGGTGGTGGAGCTGGGCCGCGGCGCGGTGGTCGAGGCGGCGGCGGCGCCCGGCGCGTCCGGCGGCGCTCTCTCCGTGGTCACCGACCTGGGCCGGCGGTACGTGCTGGCCGACCGGGACGTGCTCGCGATGCTCGGCTACGCCAACGTGCGCCCCCTGCGGCTGCCGGCGGGTCTGGTCAGCCTGGTGCCGGCCGGCGCGACCCTGGACCCGGCCGCCGCGCGAGCCGTCGCCGCCCCCGCCTGAACGGCCGGCGGACGACCGCGGGCATCAGGCGGCCGGGCGGCGCAGGATGGTGACCGCGAAGTCGGCGTCGTCCCGCCACGGGCGCAGGTCCCAGGTGGCGAAGCGATGCTCCAGGCGCAGCCCGGCGGCCACCGCGTCCGCGTCGAAGGCGGTCAGCGGATAGCCGCGATCGGTGCCGAAGCCCACCGCCAGCACGCCGTCCGGGCGCAGGTGCCCGGCGAGCCGGCGCAGCACCTCCGGCTCGGTGCCGGCGGCGACGAAGGCGAGCACGTTGCCGGCCAGCACCGCGGCGTCGAAGGGCTCGGGCTCACCGAGCGCCGACAGGTCCAGTTCGGCCAGGTCGGCGACCAGCCAGCGCGGGCCGGGGTAGTCGGTGCGGGCGGCGGCCACCAGCGCGGCGTCGGCGTCCACGCCCACCACGGTGTGCCCGCGTGCGGCCAGCGCCGCGCCCACCCGGCCGGTGCCGCTGCCGGCGTCGAGGATCCGGGAGCCGGGCGGCACCATGGCGTCCACCAGCCGGGCCTCGCCCGCCAGGTCCGCCCCCTCGGCCGCGAGCTTCCGGAACCGGTCGATGTACCACTGCGAGTGCTCGGGTCCCGTATCGGTCGCCCAGCGGGTCGGGTTGGCCATGTCGCCACCGTAACCGGGCCGGCGGGGACGTGACGGGTGACCCGGGGGAGCGGGATCCGGGTCACCCGCGTCATCGGCCGGCGTTTGCGCCGGCCGATGACGCCAGGTCTGCTCAGCCCTTCTCCGCGCCGCTGGTCAGCCCCTCGGTGAGCAGGCGCTCGCTGGCGAAGAAGAGGATCACGATGGGCAGGGTGAGGACGACCGACCCGGCCATCAGCACCGTCTTGGGCACCTCCACACCGTCGGCGAGCAGGGACAGGCCGAGTGACACCGTCCACCGGTCGGGTTTGTCGACCAGGAACAGCAACGCGAACAGGAACTCGTTCCACGCGATCATGAAGTCGTAGAGCGCGACCGCCATGATCGACGGCATGGCCAGCGGCAGGCTGACCCGGCGGATGATCCCGAGCCGACCGGCGCCGTCGATCGCGGCGGACTCCTCCAGGCTGACCGGGATCGTCTCGAAGTAGTTCTTCAACATGTAGACCGAGACCGGCAGCGTCTGCGAGATGTAGACGAGCACCAGACCGAACAGTGAGCCGCGCAGCCCGGCCCGCGTGAAGACCACGAACAGTGGGATCGCGATGACGATCGAGGGGAACAGGTAGACCGCCAGGAACAGGAAGTCGACCTGCCGCCGGCCGAAGAACCGCAGCCGGGCCACCGCGTACGCCCCGGGGATCGCCACCACCAGGGTGAGCACGGTCGCCGCGACGGCGACCAGGCCGCTGTTGCGGATGAAGGTGAGGAACCCCTGGCCGCCGTCGGCGGTGGCCTTGAGCACCTCGGCGTACGTGGCGACGGTCAGCTCGCCGAAGCCGACCACCAGCGAGCCGGGGTCGAGCAGCAACCGCTCGATGGGGCGCACCGACAGCATCAGCATGTAGTAGAAGGGGAAGACGGTGACCACCAGGAACGCGGCGATCACCAGGCGGCGCAGCCAGCGCAGGCTCACCGTCTCGACGACGTCCCGGTCCATCAGCCGACCCTCCGTCCGAAGAAGCGCAGGTAGATCAGCACGAACACGATCAGCACCACGGCCAGCACGACCGCCTGCGCGGCGGCGGCGCCGATGTCGGTCCGCGCGGTGAGGAACTCGTACACCCGGACGCTGACCACCTCGGTGCCGGCCGCTCCGCCGGTGAGCAGGTAGACGTCGTCGAACTTGTTGAAGGTCATGATGAAGCGCAGCACGCCCAGCAGGGCGATCACCGGAAGCAGTTGCGGCAGCAGGATGTGCCGGAACCGCTGGGTGGGGGTGGCGCCGTCGACCCGGGCGGCCTCCTCCAGCTCGCCGGGCACCGCCTGGAGCCGGGCCAGCAGGAACAGGAACGCGAACGGGAAGTACCGCCACGCCTCGAACACGATCACCGTGGCCAGCGCGGTGGACTCCTGGGACAGGAACGGCACCGGGGCGTCCCAGCCGAGCAGCCGCTGACCCCAGTCGTTGACGATGCCGAGCTGCGGGTCGAGCATCACCTGCCAGACGAAGGTCACCGCGACCACCGGCGCCACGTACGGCAGCAGCATGGACGCCCGGACCAGGGTCCGACCGCGGAACGGCCGGCGGACCACCAGGGCGGCGACCAGGCCCAGCAGGATCGACCCGACGGTGCCGCCGAGGCTGTAGACCAGGGTGGTCCAGAGGGTGCTGGCGAAGCCGGGGGTGTGCAGCACCCGGTCGATGTTGTCCATCGTGAACTCGCCGAACAGCCCGGTCTTGCGCAGCGTGGCGAGCCGGACCCGCTGGAAGGCGAGCACCACCGTCCAGACGATCGGGATGCCGATGACCGCGATGGTGACGAGCAGGGTGGGGGCGACCAGCGCGAGCCCGGCGCGGGACTCCCGACGCCGCAGGGTCAGCGGTCGACGACGGGCCGGCGCCGGCCGCTCCCGGGTGGGGGAGCGGCCCGGCCCGGGCGCGGTGGTGGTCAATTGACGCCCGCCTTGATGGCGTCGACGTCCTTCTTGGCTCGCGCGGCGGTGGCCGCCGCGTCGGACTTGCCGGCGATGAGGTCGCTCATCGCCTTGGGCACCGGCAGCTCGCCGAGCATGGCGCCGACCAGCTTGCCCTGCCCCTGGCTGAGCCCCCAGCGTTGGAAGGTGTCCGGGCTGCGGCGCAGCGTGGCCAGCACCTCGTCGCCGTACACGTCGGCGAGGGGCTTCTTCGCGTCCACGCCGGCCTGGCTGGTGTTCCAGGCGGTCAGGTACGCCTCGGGCTCGGCCGGGGTGCCCTTGCGCACCGGGAAGCGGCCCTCGGGCGACATGCCGAACCAGCGCGGGTAGCCGTCGCCGAGCATGTACTCCACGAAGGACTTCGCCGATTTGGTCGCGGCGCCGTCGAGCACCGCCCACGAGCTGATCTCGCCGTACTGGGCGGGCTCGGTGCCGTTCGGGCCCTTGATCGCGGTGACGAAGCCGCTGTTCTTCGCCAGGAACGTCGGGTCGGCCTGGCACTGCGGGCAGGTCGGCTTGGCGTCGTTGCGCAGCCCGGCCAGCTCGTCGAGGATGAACGGCGACCAGACCACCATGGCCGCCTTGCCGGCGAAGTAGGTGGCCCGGGTCGTGTCGACGTCCTGTGCGCCCTTGACCGAGCTGTTGCGGATCAGGTCGCCGTAGAAGCGGAACGCCTCGACGCACTGCGGCGAGTCCAGGGTGACCTTGCCGGCGTCGTCGGTGAGCTGGCAGCCGTTGGCCAGCGCCAGGTGCTCGAAGGTCTGCTGGGTGAACACGTCGCTGGGGGACGTCGCCGCGGTGATCCCGGCGACGCCGCCGGTGTTCAGCCTCGCCGCGGCGGCGGTGATCCGCTCGTACGTGTCGGGGGCGGGCAGGCCGGCGGCGTCGAAGAGGTCCTTGCGGTAGACGAGCAGCTGACCCCAGCCGTCGCTGGGCACGGAGAGCTGCTTGCCGTCGTCGGAGGTGAGCTCCAGCGCGCGGGGGGAGAAGGTCTGCTTGCCGAGCGTGTCGACGATCTCGGTGTTGGCCGAGGCGTGCAGCAGTTCGTTGCCGGCGAGCGTACGGATGCCGGCCAGGGAGACCGAGCCGACGACGTCGGGCAGGTCGCCCGCGGCGGCGTTGGCGGCGATCAAGGAGGGGAACTGGTCCTCGTTGACGGTCACGAGGTCGACCTGGATCCCGGTCTTCGCGGTGAAGTCGGCGATGATCGCCTTGGTGGCGGTGACCCGATCGGCCACGTCCTCCAGGCTCCACACGGTGATCTTCTTACTGTCGCTTTCCGGCTTATCATCGCCGCAGGCCAGCAGGGTGGACCCGGCCAGTGCCATGATCAGGGTGGTCGCGAGGATCCGCATCGGAGGTGCTGACATCGGTGGCACTCCTCTCGAAGGGTACATGACGGATTCAACGCCCTCGATTGATCAATGACAAGACATATAGCGATTTTTTGCTATCCTGGAGCCCAGTGCTACCGGGATGTGACTCATGGTCAACTGGGTTGTCTCTCTCGCCGGGCCCCGACGGATCAGCCTCGAGCCCTGCCGACCGGATCCGCTCGGTCCCGGCCAGGTACGGGTCCGCACCTGCTACTCCGGCATCTCGGCCGGCACCGAGCTCACCCTCTACCGGGGCAGCAATCCACGACTCAGCAAGGACTGGGACGACGCCGCGCGCATGTTCGTGCCCCGGCAGACCCCGGTGCCCTACCCGCTGATCGGCTTCGGCTACGAGGAGGTCGGCGAGGTCGTCGAGGTGGCCCCGGAGGTCACCGATCGGCACCCGGGGCAGATGGTCTGGGGCATCTGGGGGCACCGCGCCGAGGCCGTGCTGGCCGCCGGGGCGGTTTGCCCGTTGCCCACCGGCCTGGATCCGCTCGCCGCGGTCTTCGCCCGTCCGGGCGCCATCGCGCTGACCGCCGTGCTCGCCGGCGACCTGCACCTCGGCGACTGGGTCGGTGTCTTCGGGCAGGGCGTCATCGGGCTGCTCGCCACCCGGCTCGCGGTGCTCTCGGGCGCCCGGGTGGTGGCGGTCGACCGGGTGCCCGACCGGCTGGAGCACGCCGCCCGCTACGGCGCCCGGTCGATCGTGGACGCCGGCGCCGAGTCCGCCGCCGCCGTGCTGCGCCAGGCCACCGACGGCCGGGGCGCGGACGTCTGCCTGGAGCTGTCCGGGGCGTACCCGGCGCTGCACGAGGCCATCCGGTCCACCGCACACGCCGGCCGGGTCGTGGCCGCCGGCTTCTACCAGGGCCAGGCCGACGGGCTCGGCCTCGGCGAGGAGTTCCACCACAACCGCATCCAGTTGGTGGCCGCCCAGGTCTCCGGCCCCACCCCCGCGCCGAGCATGGCCGGCCGGTGGACCGGCGACCGGGTGGCGCAGACCTTCATGGAGTTGGTGGCTGAGCACAGCGTCGACCCGTTGCCGCTGGTCAGCCACATCGTCGACGCCAGCGCCGTCGCCGACGCCCTCGCGCTGCTCGACCGCGGCGCCGGTGACGTCCTCCAAGTGGTGTTGAGGTTCTGATGACCACCATCGCGCTGGCCTGCCAGGAACAACTCCTGCCGGGCACCGACCTGATCCAGAAGTACGCCCTCGCGACCGCCCTCGGCTACCAGGGCATCGAACTGCGCGGGCGCGGCGACCTCGCGTTCGCCCGCCGGCTGCCCGAGCTGCGCCGGGCCCGCGCCGCCGGGGTGGTGATGCCCACCGTCTGCGTCGAGATGGACCACTTCATCGGCGACTTCGACGCGACCCGGGCCGCTGACGCGGTGCGCAACCTGCGCTCCCAGCTCTCGGTGATCGCCGAGCTGGGCGGCGTCGGGGCGATGACGCCGGCGTCGTGGGGGATGTTCTCCCGGCGGCTGCCGCCGTTCGAGCCGCCGCGCCCGCCGACCGGCGACCGACGGGTGCTCCTCGACGCCCTCAGCGAGCTGGGCGAGCACGCCCGTGCCGAGGGGGTCACCCTCTTCCTGGAACCCCTCAACCGGTACGAGGACCACATGGTCAACCGACTCGACGAGGCGGTGGCGCTCTGCGCGGCGGTCGGGCTGCCGTCGGTGCGGGTGGTCGCGGACACCTTCCACATGAACATCGAGGAGGACGACGTGCACCGGGCGCTGCGCGCCGCCGCGCCATACCTCGGGCACGTGCAGGTCAGCGACTCCAACCGGTACCAGCCCGGTGCCGGGCACCTCAACTGGCCGGCGCTGGTGCGTACCCTGCTGGAGCTGGACTACCGGGGATGGCTGGCGCTGGAGTGCCGGCTGCGCGGCGACCCGGTCCGCGCCCTCGCGCAGGCCGCCACGGTGCTGCGGCACGCGCTGCCCCGGCGGGCCGCGGCATGACCGCCGGCGCCCCGGCCCGCACCGGCGGGCCGGCCGACCTCGCCGGCCTGCGCCGAATCGCGATCGCCACCCTCGACGCCAACTGGGAGCACGACCACACCGTGCCCTCGCGCACGCTCTACCCGCACCAGTGGAGCTGGGACTCGGCGTTCATCGCCATCGGGCTGGCCCAGGTCCGTCCCGAGCGGGCCTGGCGGGAGCTGGCGAGCCTGTTCCGGGCGCAGTGGGCCGACGGGCGGGTGCCGCACATCGTGTTCAACCCGGCGCTACGGGTCGGCGCGTACTTTCCGGGGCCGGAGCTGTGGCGCTCGGCGATCGCCGAGGGCGTTCCGGCCGTCGACACCTCCGGCCTGGTCCAACCGCCGGTGCACGCGCTCGCCGCGTGGCTCGCGTACCGGCGGGCGCCCGACCTGGGCGCGCTGCGCCGCCTCTATCCGGCGTTGGTGGCCCAGCAGCGCTACCTGGCCGAGCGGCGGGACCTGACCGGCGACGGGTTGGCGTGCGTCGTGCACCCGTGGGAGTCCGGACTGGACAACAGCCCGGCCTGGGACGAGCCGATGGCGGCGGTGCCGGCCGAGGCGACGGTGATGCGCGCGTACCGCCGGCACGACACGGCGCACGCCGACGCCGCGCACCGCCCCACGGACCTGGACTACGCGCGCTACCTGGCGCTCGTCGCCTCCTACCGGGACCGCGGCTACCGCGACCGGGGCCTGGCCGACGACCACCCGTTCCTGGTGGAGTGCCCGATGTTCAACGCGGCGTTCGGTGCGGCCGAACACGCGCTGGCCGAGATCGCCGTGCTGGTCGGCGCCGACCCCGGCCCGCACCGGGCCCGCGCGGCCCGGATCACCGAGGCCCTGGTGCGCCGGCTGTACGACCCGGCCACCGGCACCTTCGCCCCCCGCGACCTGCGCACCGACCGGCTGGTCCCGGCCCGCACCGTGCTGGGTCTGGCGCCGCTGATCCTGCCCGACCTGCCGGCCCGACAGGTGGACGCGTTGGTCGTCGAGGCCCGGTCGGCGCGCTTCGGGGTGGCCCGGCGGATGGACCGGCCGCTGCCCAGCCACGACCGGACCGCTCCGGATTTCGAGCCGGTGCGGTACTGGCGCGGGCCGAGCTGGCTGAACGTCGGCTGGCTGGTGCGGCGTGGGTTGCTCGCGCACGGACACCCGGAGTTGGCCGCCGGCCTGCGCCGATCCATGATCGGGCTGGTCGCCGGGGCCGGATGCCACGAGTACTTCCATCCGGACACCGGCGCCGGGCTGGGCTCGCCGGCGTTCGGCTGGACAGCCGCGCTGCTGCTCGACCTGTTGGCCGAGGACGCCGGGATTCCGCCGGGCTGAGCAGGCGTACGGTGTTCTCTGCCCACGGACGCGGAGGAGCATCGTGCCCGAGATCGACAAGGTGGCCTGGATCCTCATCGAGGACGGACGGGTGTTGAGCACCCGATCCCGAGGCAAGGATGTCTGGTACCTGCCGGGCGGCAAGCGGGAGCCCAGTGAGACCGACCTGGACACGCTGCGCCGGGAGATCGCCGAGGAGTTGAGCGTCACGGTGGACGTCGCCGGCGCCGTGCACGTCGGCACGTTCACCGCCCAGGCGCACGGTCACGCCGCCGGCACGACGGTACGCATGACCTGCTACCGCGCCACCCACGAGGGCGAGCTGAGGCCCGCCAACGAGATCGCCGAGCTGGCCTGGCTCGGGTACGCCGACCGGCACCGCACCTCCCCGGTCGACCAGGTCATCTTCGACCATCTGTCGGCGGCCGACCTGCTGCGGTGACGGCGCAGTTTGCCGGCACCGGCCGGGGGTAAGCGCCCGGGCGTGACCGACAGGGCGGGCGGCGGGCAGTTCCCACACTTCATCGACGCGGTGTCCCGGCGGTCCGGCCTGCCGACCGGGCAAGCCGCCGCCGTCGCCCGCGCCGTGCTCCAGACGATGGCCGAACGGGTGAGCGGTGGCCCGCCCGACCCCCTCGCCGGGCACCTCCCGGACGACCTCGACGGCTACCTGACCGACCCGGCACCGCCGACCGGGAACGCCGGCCCGGACAGCGGCGTCGCCGGCCCGGACAGCGTCGCCGGTTTGGACACCGGCGTGGGCCTGGACCTCGGCGGCACGGCCGCGGCCCCGCCGACGCCGGACGCCGGGCCGGTGGAGTTCCTTCGTCGGGTGGGGCAGCGCGCCGGGGTCGACCCGGCCACCGCCCGGACCGGCACCGGCGCGGTCTTCGCGACCCTGCGGGAGGCGGTGACCGTGCGGGAGTTCCGCGAGATGGTGGCGCGGTTACCGCGGGACGGCGACGGTGGGGTCACGCCGGCCACCACCGATCCGTAGGGCAACTGAACGGCGCACACGTGCATTACCGGCGATATCCCCTTCAGGCCGCCGAAAATTGCGGTATTCCTGACGCCGGGTCCCTTGGAATCCAGTGTCGATCATCCGACGAGTGGTCTGTCGATCGCGCGACTCCATTCGGCCGAGCGGGAAATTCCACCGCGCAAGAAAGTCCGTGCCGAAAAATTGGCCGCAGACGGCCGCATTAGGCGAAAATTCCCCGTTGCGCCAGAGGGATGATCGGACGATGTTCGTCGGCCCTCGTCCGAGCCCCGAGTCGGCCCTTTGGCTCGACTCTAATCGATGATCTTTGCCGACAGTCATCGACCCCTATGCTCCTTCCATTGTGAAGTCCTGGGGGGGATCATGATAACGATTGTCGATTGCTGCGCGCCCGTCTGTTGTGGACCGGTGCACGCGTCCTGAAATGGGAATCTCGCCGCTGATCCATCGCTTCCGCGATGCCGCCGCCGCCCGTCCCGACCATCCCGCCGTCCTCGGCGACACCGGCCCGCTCGACTACGCCGCCCTCGCCGGCCTGGCCGGTGGGCACGCCGACCTGCTGGCCGCGGCCGGCGTCCGCCCCGGTGACCGGGTCGGCCTGCTGACCGCGCACGGCGCCGGCACCATCGCCGCCATCCTCGGCACGCTCGCCGCCGGCGCCGCCTACGTGCCGCTCGACCCCGGCTTTCCGGAGCAGCGACTGCGCCACCTGCTCGACGGCGCCGACGTCACCGTCCTGCTCTGCGGTGGCGAGCACACCGAGCTGGCCCGGCGGCTCGCCGCCGACCGGCCCGGCCTGCGGGTCGTACCGGCCGTCGACGTGCGGCCCGCGCCCCTGCGGCCGGTGCCGGTGGACGCCGACGCGCTCGCGTACGTGCTGTTCACCTCCGGCTCCACCGGGCGGCCCAAGGCGGTCGGGCAGAGCCTTCGGAACCTGACGCACGTGGTGGACAACCAGATCGCCCTTCTCGACCTGCGGCCCGACGACCGGCTGAGCCTGCTCGCCTCGTTCAGCTTCGACGCGGCCATCCCCGACCTGTACCCGGCGCTGCTCACCGGCGTCACCGTCGTCCCTGTCGACCTGCGCCGGCACGGCCTGGCGTACGCCGTCGAGCAGTTGGCCCGCCACGGCGTCACCGTCTACCACTCCACCCCGACGGTCTACCGCTACCTGTTGGACACCCCGGGCGTCGAGCGGCTGGACCGGGTCCGGGTGGTGCTGCTCGGCGGTGAGCAGGCCAGCTACGCCGACGCCGTCCGCGCCCGGGGCCGCTTCGCCCCCGGCTGCGTCCTGGTCAACGGCTACGGGGCCACCGAGATGACCTTCGTCGCCCGGTACGCGCTGCCGCTGGCCGACGTCGACCCGGCGGCCACCGGACCGCTACCGATCGGCACCGCTCTGCCCGGGTACGCGCTGCGCCTGACGCCGGCCGGCGAGATCGTCGTGCGGAGCCGGCACCTCGCCCCCGGCTACCTGGACCGAGCCAGCGACCGGTTCGGTCACGACCCCGACGGCGTGCCGGTGTACCGCACCGGTGACCTGGGCGAGCTGCTGCCCACCGGCGACCTGCGCTGCCTCGGGCGGCTGGACCGACAGGTCAAGGTGCGCGGGTTCCGCGTCGAGCTGACCGAGATCGAGTCGGTGCTCGCCGCCGAGCCGGGCATCGCCGAGGTACGCGCCATCGCCCGTGACGGCGAGCTGCTGGCGTACGTCCGGCCGGCCGGGCCGCCGGTGGACCCGGCGGCGCTGCGGGCCGCCCTGGCCCGGCACCTGCCCGAGTACGCGTTGCCCCGCGCCGTCGTGCCGGTCGCCGAGTTCCCCCTGACCACCAGCGGGAAGATCGACGAACGGGCGCTGCCGGACCCGTCCCGGGCGGTGCCGCCCGGCGACCGGCCCGCCACCCCGACCGAGCGGGTCGTGCACGACATCTGGTGCGCCGTGCTCGGCCGCGACGCGGTCGGTCGCACCGACAGTTTCTTCGACATCGGCGGGCAGTCCCTGCTGCTCGGCGAGGTGCAGCAGCGGCTGGCCGAACGGTTCGGTGTGGCGGTGCCGCTGCTGCGGCTCTTCGACCACCCGACCGTCGCCGCCCAGGCCCTGCTGGTCGACCCGCCGGCAGCGGCCACCCCGCCAGCACCGGCCACCCCGCCGGTGGTCGGCACGGCGCCGACCCGGCCCGCCGTGCCGTCGACCGCCGCCGGTCCGTCCACCGCGCCGGTCGGACCGCGTGAGCACACCGGCGACGAGATCGCCGTGGTCGGTCTCGCCGGCCGGTTCCCCGGCGCGCCGGACGTGGCCACCTTCTGGTGGAACCTGTGCGCCGGGGTGGACGCCATCCACGACCACAGCGACGAGGAGCTGGCCGCCCTGGGGATCGGCCCGGGGCTGCGCGCCGACCCCCGGCACGTCAAGGCCACCGGCCGCCTCGACGGGGTCGCCGACTTCGACGCCGAGTTCTTCGCCTTCGGTGACAGCGAGGCCGCCCGTACCGACCCGCAGCACCGGCTGTTCCTGGAGACCGCGTGGGAGGCGCTGGAGGACGCCGGCCACGACCCGACCGGGTTCCCGGGCCTGGTTGGCGTGTACGGCGCCACCTCCGTCAACCGCTACTTCCTGTTCCACCTCATGGACAACCCGGCCGTGGTCGGCGACGTCGACCCGGACGACTGGGAGGCCCGGCTGGTCGGCCGGCAGCTCGCCGACCACCTGCCCGGGCAGGTCGCGTACCGGCTGGGGCTGACCGGGCCGGCGGTGGCGGTGCAGAGCGCCTGCTCCAGCTCACTGGTGGCGGTCTGCCTCGCCGCGCAGAGCCTCGCCGACTACCAGTGCGACCTCGCCCTGGCCGGCGGGGTGAGCGTGACCTGGCCCCGGCACCGGCACACCCCCGGCGGCCTGGCCTCCCCGGACGGCCGCTGCCGCGCCTTCGACGAGGCCGCCCAGGGGGCCGGGTTCGGCTCCGGGGTCGGAGTGGTGGCACTGCGACGGCTCGCCGACGCGCAGGCCGACGGCGACCGGATCTACGCCATCCTGCCCGGCTGGGCGGTCACCAACGACGGCGCCGAGCGGGCCGGGTACGCCGTGCCCGGCCCCGCCGGGCAGGCCGCCGCGGTGGCCGGCGCGCTCGCCGCCGCCGAGGTCGCCCCGGGCGAGGTCCGCTTCATCGAGGCGCACGGCAGCGGCACCCCGCTCGGCGACGCCATCGAGGT
>NZ_RCVI01000266.1:0-11702 GCF_003667455.1 Micromonospora sp. CV4
TGGCCCGGCTGCGCGCCGCGCACGCCGACCTGCTCGCCGGCTGACCCGGTGGTGGGCCGCCCGCCCGCCACGGCGACCTGCGTCATCCACTGACGGCAGCCGCGCCGAGGGCCGGGGTCAGCCGGTGGCCGGGTAGGCGTGCGTCTCGCTCGCCTTGACCGCCACCCAGATCCGCTGGCCGGGGATCAGCCGCAGTTGCGCGGCGGCGGCCGGGGTGACGTCCGCGGCCACCCCGATCGGCCCGTCCACCTGCACCCGCACGTTGTCCCCGTGGCGCTGAACGCCGGTCACGGTGCCCGCCCAGGTGTTGCGCGGGCTGCCCTCCGGTCGGCTCGGGTGCAGGGCCACCGCGGCCGGGCGGAACGCGACGAACGCCTCGCCGTCCAGGCGTTCGGCGACGGTGAGGGTCAGCTCCGGCGCGACCCGCACGCCGTGGTCCTCGGCCCGCCCCCGATAGAGGTTCAGCCCCACCAGTCGGGCCACGTAGTCGGTGCGCGGGCGGGCCGTGACACTCGGGCCGTCGCCCTCCTGCACCACCCGCCCACCCTCCACGATGACGAGGCGGTCGGCCAGCGCCAGCGCGTCCAGCGGGTCGTGGGTGACCAGCACCGTCGCCCCCGGGTGCGCGGACAGGTGGCGGTGCAGCTCCGCGCGGGTGTCCAGCCGGGTCCGCGCGTCCAGCGCGGCGAGCGGCTCGTCCAGCAGCAACAGCGACGGCGCGACAGCCAGCGCGCGGGCCAGCGCCACCCGCTGCGCCTGCCCCCCGGAAAGCTGCCGGGGCCGGCGGTGCGCGTGCCCGGCCAGCCCCACCCGGCCGAGCCAGTCCCGGGCCGTGGCCCGGGCCGCCCGCCGGTCGACGCCGTGCCGGCGCGGCCCGAAGGCCACGTTGTCCAGCGCGCTCAGGTGCGGAAAGAGCAGGTAGTCCTGGAAGACCACGCCGATCGGTCGTCGTTCGGTGGGCACCCAGCCCCGGCTCGCCGGCCGGTCCAGGTCGACGCCGCCGAGCGTGACGTGCCCGGAGGTGAGCGGATGCAGCCCGGCCAGCGCGCGCAGCGCGGTGGTCTTGCCGGCGCCGTTCGGCCCGAGCAGCGCGACCACCTCGCCGGGCGCGACCCGCAGCGGCACATCCAGCCGGAACGCGCCCCGGTCGACGACGAGCCGGGCGTCGAGCAGCGCCGCGCTCACGGGCCCGCCATCCAGCGGTCCCGCAGTGTGACCAGGATGCCCACCGAGACGGCGAGCAACACCAGGCTGAGCACGATCGCCGACTCCAGGTCGGTCTCCAACGCCAGGTAGACGGCGAGCGGCATGGTCTGCGTACGGCCCGGATAGTTGCCGGCGAAGGTGATGGTGGCGCCGAACTCGCCGAGCGCCCGGGCCCAGCAGAGCACCGCGCCGGCGGCCAGCCCCGGTCCCACCAGCGGCAGCGTGACGTGGGTGAACGTGGTCCACCGGTCGGCGCCCAGCGTCGCGGCGGCCTCCTCGTAGCGGTGGTCGGCGGCGCGCAGCGCACCCTCCACGGCGATGACCAGGAACGGCATGGCGACGAACGACTCGGCGAGCACGACACCCGCGGTCGTGAACGGCAGGGTGACGCCGAAAGTGGCGTCGAGCCACCCGCCGAGCAGCCCGCGCCGGCCGAAGACCAGCAGCAGCGCCACCCCGCCGACCACCGGCGGCAGCACCAACGGCACGGTGACCAGGGCGCGGACCAGCCGGCGGCCGGGGAACTCCACCCGGGCCAGCAGCCAGGCCAGCGGCACCCCGAGCAGCAGGCAGAGCACGGTGGCCAGGGTCGCGGTCTGCACGGACAGCCGCAGGGCGGTCAGCGCCCCCGGCTCGGTGAGCCGCTGCGGCAGCGTCGTCCACGGCGCCCGTACGACCAGCCCGGCCAGCGGCAGGACGAGGAAGAGCAGCCCCAACCCGGCCGGGATCAGCAGCGCCGCCGGCACCCGCCCGCGCCGTCGGGGTGCGGCGGTGTCGAGGACCCGGCTCACGGAGCCTGGAAACCCGCCTCGGCGAGCACCGCCTGCGCCGGCGCCGAGCGGACGTACGCGACGAAGGCCCGCGCTCCGGCCTGGTTCGGCGCGTCCTTCAGCGCCACGATCGGGTAGTCGTTGACCGCCCGCGCCGACTCGGGGAACTCGACGCCGGTCACGTCCGCCGTCGCCGCGCGGGCGTCGGTGCGGTAGACCAGAGCGGCGTCGACCTCGCCGAGCTTCACCTTGGACAGCGCGCCCTTGACGTCCTGCTCCAGGGTGACCGGCGTCAGCGCGACCCCGGCCGCGTCCAGCGCGGACCGGGCCGCCGCGCCGCAGGGCACCTGCTCGGCGCAGAGCGCCACCTTCACGCCCGGCCGGGTCAGGTCGGCCAGCCCGGTCACGCCCTTCGGGTTGTCCCGGGGCACCGCGATCACCAACTGGTTGCGGGCGAAGATGCTCGGCGTGCCGTCGGCGTTGCCGGCCTCGGTCACCGTGGTCATGTTCCGGGGGGCGGCCGAGGCGAACACGTCCGCCGGGGCGCCCTGGTTGATCTGGTTGGCCAGGGCGGAGCTGCCCGCCAGGTTGAGGGTGACGGTGCTGCCCGGGTTCGCGGCCTCGAAGTCCCGGCCGATGCGGGTGAACGACTCGGTCAGCGAGGCGGCCGCGAAAACCGTCACCGTGCCGGTGACCCGGCCGTCCGCGCCGGCGGCCGGCGCCGGCTCGTCGCCCCCGCCGCACCCGGCCCCCGCCAGTGCGGCCACCGCAACCAGCGCGGCCACCGTCGTACGCGTCGCTCGCCGGTTCATCCGCCGGTCCTTCCCCTGGACGGGGTGGCGGGTGCGGCGCGCTCCACCACCACCGTGGTCGACTTGATCACCGCGACGGCCACCGAGCCGACCCGCAGGTCCAGCTCGTCGACCGCCTCCCGGCTCATCAGCGACACGATGCGGAACGAGCCCGCCTGGATGTCGACCTGGGCCATCACGGTGTCCTTGCGGACGTCGACGACGATGCCGCGCAGCCGGTTGCGGGCGGAGGAGAGCTCGGCGCCCGCGTCCGGGTCGGCCGCCTGGGCACGGGCGAAGGCGGCCAGATCGACGCCGTCGATGATCCGGTGGCCGTGCTCGTCGCGCCCGGCGGGCAGCCGCCCGGCGTCCACCCAGCGGCGCATCGTGTCGGCGCTCACGCCCAGCAGGTCGGCCGCCTCGCCGATCCGGAACATCGTCACCGGCTCACCCTAGCGTCCGCATTTGCGGGTAGGGAAGGCCGGATGGGGCCGCAGGTGCGTACGCCGAGGGTTTCTTGTGGCCGCAGGTGCGGCCCGCTACGCCGTGTCCACGCGATCGGGGTCACACCCGGCGGGGGTGGCCCTTGAGGTGTCGACCCAGCTCGCGGGCGATCTCACGGTTGGCGTCCCGCTCGGCCAGCGTCTGCCGTTTGTCGTACGAGCGCTTGCCCCGGGCCAGGGCCAGCTCGACCTTGGCCCAGCCGTTGTCGAAGTACATCGACAGGGGCACCAGGGTCACCCCGCCCTCGCGGAGCTTTTCGAGGATGCGGTCGATCTCGGCCCGGCGCAGCAGCAGCTTGCGCGTACGCCGGGGGGTGTGGTTGGTCCAGCTGCCGTAGCCGTACTCGGCGATGTGCAGGCCGTACAGCATGAGTTCGCCGTCGCGCTCGTGGGCGAACGCGTCCGCCAGCGACGCCCGCCCCTCGCGTAGCGACTTCACCTCGGTGCCGACCAGCACGATGCCCGCCTCGTAGGTGCGGAGCACGGTGTACTCGTGCCGGGCCTTCTTGTTCGAGGCGATGAGCCGGCGTTCGGGCTGCCTGGACGCGGTCACCCGACGACGATATCCGGCCGCCGGATCAGCCGGGCCGCCGCCGGTCCCCGCGCAGCCGGTCGACCAGCTCCTGTTCCGCGGCCACGAACGCCTCGTCCGACTCGCAGGGCCAGTGCCCGAGGATCGGCGGCGGCACGCTGTCGTACGGCGGCGGCACCACGCCGTGCGGGTCGACCAACCGGCGGTCCACCGTCGCCTCCGGCCCCGTCAGCGTCGCGTGGTCGCCGGGGCGGTGCGGAGCGAAGATCCAACCGCCGATGGGGTCGGTCTCCCGCCACAGGTTCACCCAGCGCCAGCCGACCCGCTCGCCGATCTCGCGCAGCACCTCGTCGTCGACGTACGCGGGAAACAGTTGCGAGTACAACCGTTGCAGCGGCGTCCCGTAGGTCAGCAGGGCGACCCGGTCGGTGACCCGGGGCGGCAGTTGCAGCACCGTGGCGGCGAGCAGCACCGAGCCGTGGCTGTGCCCGGCCAGCAGCACCGCCTCGCCCCGCTCGACCAGGTAGGTGATCCGCCGGGTCAGCTCCGGTACGGCCCGCTCGGCGTAGCAGGGTGGGGCGAAGGGGTGCGTCGCCCGGGGCCAGAAGGTCCCCAGGTCCCAGAGCACGCCCACGTACCGGCGGAACTGCGCCGTCCGGTACGCGAAGATGCCCCCGATCACCAGGCCGAGCACGATCGCGGCGATCGCGTAGCTACCCATCCCGATCAGGAAGTTGACCAGATCGGCGGGCACCCTGACGTAGCGCTGGATCACGTCACCGGGATAGAGCTGGAGCAGGCCGAGCAAGCTGGTGGCCAGGCCGGCCGCGGCCAACGCCGCGTAGACCACGGTCAGCGGCGGCAGCCGCTCGGTGAACCGGGCCCGGGCCACGGCCTGCTCGATCTGGCGAAGTCGCTGCGCCGCCTCCGGCGGCGCGTGCGGGAAGTCGGCGGCCACGATCGCGGCCGCGGACCGCCTCCGCTCGCGACGGGTCAGCACCGTGCCCACGCCGCCGACCAGCACGGCGGTCAGCACCGCGATGAAGAACCCGAAGATCGCCCACTTGTACGCCAGTGGCGGGCTGGTGGCCAGTCGGTCCGCGGTCTCGCCGTCGCGGTCCAGCAGGTCCGACACCCGGTAGACCAGCTCGGCGGAGAACGCCACGGCGAGGCCGGCGCCCACCGTGACGAAGGCCGGCGCGCCCAGCGCGCGCAGCGGCGAACTCCCCGGCGGCCCTCCCCGTCGCCAGATGACCAACGTGGCCAGCACGACCAGCAGCGCGGTCTGGCTGACGAACAGCCAGGCCACGGTGGCGCCGTACCCGGGCAGCTCACGCCCCTGTGGCCACGGCTGCGGACTGATGATCGTGTGCACGATCACCAGGATGGTCAGGCCGCAGGCGATCGTACGCAGTCCACGGGTTAGCCCGTCGATCCGTGCCGACGGGCCGGGATGGTCGAGGCTGCGCACCGTGGTGAGCAGGACCAGGCAGACGAGCAGCACCGCGCCGGTGGCCATCACCAGCACCAGCATCACCGGGGACGCCCCCTCACTGTCCCGGGCGGCCAGCAGGCTGCCGTCCAGGGTGGCGAACGCGGCGGCGACGTGCACCGAGCGCAGCCTGCTCACCAGCGGTGTGCCGTCCCACTGGCCGACACCGCTCAACCGGTGCTCGGAGGCGGCGGCGGGATCCCGGGTCCGGAACGCGTCGAACGAGTGGCTGGGGCGCGCTCCCAGCCACCAGACGACGCCGAGTGCGGCGACCGGCACCAGCGCCAGCACGCCGAGGCGCAACCCGGGCGGGCGTCCGCCGAGCCAGGACAGCCAGCTCCGCCCGGTCATGCAGGACGGGGTGCCCATGCAGCGCCAGGCGATCAGGTCCAACGCCACCCCGACGATGGAGAGCACGTAGAGCATGGTGAGGGTGAGCGCCAGCACCCGGCACAGCGCGACGATGCCGTGCTTCGAGGCGTGGCCCGCCGGGCGCATCCAGAGCGCAACGTTGCAGAGCATGAACGGCAGCAGGAACACCAGCGACAGCGTCCGCACGGCCGTGCCGGACGGCAGGTCGCTCCACCGATACGCCTCCAGCATGATCCCGCCGGTGCCGTTGGCGTCCGGATAGGCCTCACGCGGGCGGTAGAACCCGCCGCTGCGGTCCCCGGCGACCTGGTGGACGTGCGGCCGGTCCAGCACCTGGTCGGCTCCCGCCCCGGAGACGCCGTGCACCCGCAGCTCCACGATCCGGTCCGACGCCGGGCCGGTCGTCGACGCGTCCGCCATGGGCCCCCCGAGGTGTGCGCGGCTGCCGGCCGGGTCGTCGGTGTGCGGCCACCCGGCTTACCCGCCCCGCGCTCGGCCAACCCTGTGTCGTCCGCCCGGCCCCCGCGCCCTGCGGCGGACCTTCGGCAGGTGGTTTCATGGGCGCCATGGCAAATCCGGTGATCCTGACCGTCGACGACGACCCCGTGGTGTCCCGGGCGGTGGCCCGGGACATCCGTCGCCGTTACGGCGAGCGCTACCGGGTGCTGCGGGCCGCCTCGGGGCCGGAGGCGCTGGACGCGCTGCGGGAGGTCAAGCTCCGCGGCGAGCAGGTGGCGCTGCTGCTGGCCGACCACCGGATGCCGGAGATGACCGGCGTCGAGTTCCTGGAGGCCGCGATGGACATCTTCCCGGCCGCTCGCCGGGTGCTGCTCACCGCGTACGCGGACACCGACGCCGCGATCGAGGCGATCAACGTGGTCGACCTGGACCACTACCTGCTCAAGCCCTGGCACCCGCCGGAGGAGAAGCTGTACCCGGTGGTGGACGGCCTGCTGGAGGCGTGGGCGGTCACGCCCGACGCGGCGAGCACCGAGATCCGGGTCGTCGGGCACCGCTGGTCGGCGCCGTCGTTCAAGGTCCGCGACTTCCTGGCGCGCAACCTGGTGCCGTACCGCTGGTTGCTGGCCGACGACCCGGAGGGCGCCCGGCTGCTCGACGCCGCCGGCGCCACCGAGGCGGACGTGCCGCTGGTGGTGACCGCCGAGGGCAAGGCTCTGATCGCTCCGAGCGAGGCCGAACTGGCCGGGCTGGCCGGGCTGACCGTGGTGCCGGCCTCCGACTTCTACGACCTGGTGGTGATCGGCGGCGGCCCCGCCGGCCTGGGCTCCGCGGTGTACGGCGCCTCGGAGGGCCTGCGCACCGTGCTGGTCGAGCGGCGGGCGACCGGCGGGCAGGCCGGGCAGAGCAGCCGGATCGAGAATTACCTGGGCTTTCCGGACGGCGTCTCCGGCGCGCAGCTCACCGACCGGGCTCGGCGGCAGGCGGTGAAGTTCGGCGCCGAACTGCTCAGCGCCCGGGAGGTGGTCGGTCTGAGCGAGGCCGGCGGCGCCCGGCTGCTGCGCTTCGGCGACGGTACCGAGATCGCCGCGCACACGGTCGTGCTGGCCACCGGGGTCTCCTACCGGGTGCTCGACGCCCCCGGGCTGGCGGACTTCACCGGCCGGGGAGTGTTCTACGGCTCCACCGCCACCGAGGCGCCGAGCTGCGTCGACCAGGACGTCTACATCGTCGGCGGGGCCAACTCGGCCGGCCAGGCCGCCGTGCACTTCTCCCGGTACGCGGCCCGGGTGCACCTGCTGATCCGGGGCGCCGACCTGACCGCCTCGATGTCGCGATACCTGATCGACCAGCTGGAGCGCATCGACAAGATCAGCGTGCACCCGCACACCGCGGTGGTCGGCGGCGCCGGGCAGGACCACCTGCAACGACTCACCCTGTGCGACACCCGCACCGGGGAGGCCCGCTCGGTCGACACGTCCTGGCTGTTCATCTTCATCGGCGCCGAGCCGCGGACCGACTGGCTGGACGGGGTGCTGGTCCGCGACGGGCGCGGCTTCATCGTGACCGGTCCGGATCTGATCACCGGTGGTCGCCGCCCGCCCGGCTGGTCGCTGTCGCGCGACCCGTACCACCTGGAGACCAGCCTGCCAGGGGTGTTCGCCGCCGGTGACGTACGGGCCGAGTCGGTCAAGCGGGTCGCCTCCGCCGTCGGCGAGGGGGCCATGGCCGTGTCGCTCGTGCACCGTTACCTGGAGGCCCAGTAGTGAGCGCGAGGAGTGAGCCGGGTCTGCGAGCCCCGCAGTCGCGAACCAAGGAGGCCCAATGACCAGCGCGTCGGATCGGCTGACGTCCGCGCAGTTGCGCACCCTGTTCCTGTTCGAGGCGCTCGACGACGGGCAGCTCGACTGGCTGGCCGAGCACGGCCGGGTGGAGCAGCGCGCGGGTGGCACCCTGGTGTACGGCGAGGGCGAGGCCGCCACCTGCTTCTTCGTGTTGCTGCGGGGCGCGGTGGCGTTGAGCCGGCAGGTGCGCGGCGACGACGTCGAGGTGAGCCGGACCGACCAGCGCGGCGTGTACGGCGGCGCCGTGCAGGCGTACCTGGGAGACCAGGTCGAGCAGGTCTACCGCAACAGTCTGCGGGCGGTGACCGACTCCGACTTCTTCGTGCTGCCGGCGGAGGATTTCGCGCACGCCCTGCGGTCCTGGTTCCCGATGCCGATGCACCTGTTGGAGGGCCTGTTCTTCGGCATGCGGGACAGCCAGACCATCGTCGGTGAACGGGAGCGGCTGCTGGCGCTCGGCTCGCTCTCGGCGGGGCTGACCCATGAGCTGAACAACCCGGCCGGGGCGGCGGTGCGGGCCACCTCGGTGCTGCGTGACCGGGTCGCCGGGATGCGGCACAAGCTGGCGATGATCGCCGACGGCCGGCTGGACGGCCGGGCGCTGCACGGCCTGGTCGCGTTGCAGGAGGAGGCCGTGGCCCGGGTGGCCACCGCGCCGAAGCTCACCCCGATGGCCACCGCCGACGCCGAGGACGCGCTCACCGACTGGCTGGAGGAGCACGGGGTGGGCGGCGCCTGGGACCTGGCGCCCATTCTGGTGGGCGGTGGGCTCGACGTGGCCTGGCTGGGGCAGGTGAAGGCGGCGGTCGGCCCGGCGGACCTGGAGGCGGCGGTGCGCTGGCTCACGTACACCGTCGACACCGAGCTGCTGATGCGCGAGATCGACGAGGCGGTGACCCGGATCTCCGGACTGGTCGGCGCCGCCAAGCAGTACTCCCAGTTGGACCGCGCGCCGCACCGGGTGGTGGACGTGCACGACCTGCTCGACGCCACGCTGGTGATGTTCAAGGGCAAGATTCCCGCCGAGGTCAAGCTGATCCGCGAGTACGACCGCAGCCTCCCGCCAATCCCCGCGTACGCCGCCGAGCTGAACCAGGTGTGGACCAACCTGATCGACAACGCGCTGGGCGCGATGGGGGAGAAGGGCGTGCTGACCATCCGCACCGGACGGGTCGGCGACCTGCTGGCGGTGGAGATCACCGACACCGGTCCCGGCATTCCGCCCGAGGTGCGCCCGCGCATCTTCGAGCCGTTCTTCACCACCAAGCCGGTGGGGGCGGGCACCGGGCTGGGGCTGGACATCTCGTACCGGATCGTGGTGCACAAGCACCACGGCGACATCCGGGTGGAGACCGAGCCCGGGCGGACGACCTTCCGGGTGCTGCTGCCGGTCAGCGAGGGCAGGCCACCGTCCTGACCTGGCCGACTCGGGATCGTCCGGTCGGTGACGACACGCCATTGGCACACCCGTGCGACGCGCCGGTCACCTGAAGACACCGGACGGTTGCGGGCAGTAGTGTCGGGCGGGCGTTCGTGATCCCGCCGCACCCGAGGAGGGTCCGTGGAGTCGATGGCCCGCCAGCGCACCGCCGGGAAGGACGACGATCAGCCGCGCGACCCTCCGATGCTGCCGGAGCTGGAGGACGCCGTCTGGATGCACCATGCCAGGGAGTTCGCCCACACCAGCTTCTGGGCGGTGGCCCGCCGGCTGCCCCGGCTGGTGCGCGAGGCGGTCGCGCTGGCCTGGGCCACCAGCCGGCGGGACACCGTCGCCTCGATCGGCCTGAACGTCGCCGCCGGGGTGATGACCACGTTCGGCCTGCTCGCCACGACCAGCGTGCTGCGCGAGCTGTTCGCCGCCGGTCCCACCCCGGACCGGATCCGCTCGGCCCTGCCGGCGCTGATCGTGGCAGCGGCGGCGGTGTCGGCGCGCGGCGGCCTGACGATCGCGGCCGGCTGGGCGCAGGCACGGTTGACCCCGCAGATCAACTACCAGGTCGAGCTGCGGCTGTTCGAGGCGACCACGGCCGTGGACCTGGCCGCGTTCGACGACCCCGGGTTCGCCGAGGAGATGGACCGGGTGCGGGACCGGGGGATGGGCGAGGCGGCGTACATCGTCGACCACACCGTCAACCTGGTCACCGGCGTCGTGGGCATGCTCGCCACCGCGGTCGCGGTGACGGTCATCGAGCCGTTGCTGCTGCCGTTCCTGCTGCTCGCGGCCGTGCCGCAGGCGGTCACCGCGGTCCGGATGGCCCGCCGGGAGTACCTGGCCATGCTGGCCCGGATCACCCGGCGACGTCGGATGTGGATGCTCGCCCATCTGATGGCCAACCGACGCACCGCCGCGGAGGTCCGCGCCTACCAGATGCGCGACTTCCTGCTGGCCGAGTACCGGGCGGTGATGGCCGTCGAGACCCGGGCCCAGTTGCGGCTGGTCCGTTCGCAGACCGGCACCCGCGTGGTGGGCGCGTCCGTCGCGGGGTTGGCCACCTTCGGGTTGTACGCGGTCCTCGGCGGCCTCCTGCTGAACGGGATGGTCGCCCTCGCCGCCGCGGCGACCGCCATGCTCGCCCTCCAGTCGGCACGGACCAGCCTGGGCGTGGCGGTCGTCGCCACCAACTCGCTGTACGAGGACGCCCTCTACTACCAGGACTACCGGGACTTTCTCGACCGCGCCCACACCCGCGTGCCGATCGGCGGCGACCGCGCGGCCGACGGAGTCGACGTGATCGAGGTGGACGAGGTGAGCCTGCGCTACCCGGACACCGACGCGCCGGCGGTCGACCGGGTCAGCCTGACCGTCCGGCGGGGCGAGGTGATCGCGTTGGTCGGCGAGAACGGCTCCGGCAAGACCACCCTGGCCAAACTGATCGCGGGGCTCTACCGGCCGACCGGCGGGGTGATCCGCTGGGACGGCGTCGACGTCGCCGAACTGGACCCGCGTACCGCCGGCGCGCAGGTGGCCGTCATGACGCAGGAGTACTGGAAGTTCCCGTTCACCGCCGGGCAGAACATCCGGGTCGGTCGGCACGACCGCCCGCCGGACCGTCCCGGCCCCAGTGTGCAGGAGGCGGCCGCGTCGGCTGCCGCCCACGACATGATCGTCGGCCTGCCGCACGGCTACGACACCCTGCTCGACCGGGAGTTCAAGGACGGCCACGAACTGTCCGGCGGGCAGTGGCAGCGCCTGGTCGCCGCTCGGGGCCTCTACCGGGACGCCGCCCTGCTGATCTGTGACGAGCCGTCGGCCGCCCTGGACGCCCGCGCCGAACACGCCCTGTTCCAGCATCTGCGCCGCCGACCGGACCGGGCGGTCGTCCTGATCACCCACCGGCTGGCCAACGTCCGGCACGCCGACCGGATCTTCGTCATGGACCGGGGTCGGCTCGTCCAGCATGGCAGTCACGACGAGCTGATGGCGGCCGGCGGTCTCTACCGGGAGCTCTTCGGCCTCCAGGCCGCCGGCTACCTGGCCGGCACCGACGACGCCCTACCGCGCTGACCACCGACCCGCCACGCCCTGCGCCACGCCGCCCGCCCGCCGTGACCCGCTCGCCGTGACCCTAGGGACCAAGATCGCGCTGGATCCTGGTTGTAGTGGCCTCCGGCGCTGACGATGCCACTACATCCATGGTGCAGCGCGATCTTGCGCGGCGCAGCGCAGCGCGGGGCGGGTGGCGCAGCGCGGCCGGCGCGGAACGGCGCGGCGTGACGGATGCGGGGGCAGGGC
>NZ_RCVI01000307.1:0-11473 GCF_003667455.1 Micromonospora sp. CV4
GCCCAGTCGGAGTGGATCGCCCGACGGCTCGCCGTGCGGGCGGATGGTGAGCACCTGCCCCTCTCCGCCAGCGTCCGCCGCCGCCCGGCCCGCCCGGCCGGGGACGAGTCGAGCGTCCACCCCGACCGGAATGCGGCACCGGCCGTCGCCGACCGGGCGCGGGCCGACGACCAGACGGCCGTGGCCCTGCCCGCCGACGCCGGCCCGGATGAGCTGCTGGCCCTCGCCGAGGAGAGCTGGGGCCGGCACGACCGGGCCACCTTCCGGGCGGCGCTGGCCGCCTGCGACGAACGGTTCGCCGCCGACGACCTGCCACCGCGCACGGCCGCGCACCGGCTGGCGCTGCGAGCGGCCGAGCGCGGTGACGAGGACGACATCGCGGGCGCGATCGAGATGAACCGGGCGGCGCTGAGCCGGTACCGGGAGGCGGCCGAGGAGGTGCCCGCCCAGGTGGTCGCCGGGCGGCTCGGCGTGCTGCTGACCCGCTCCGACGACGACGCCGAGGAGGGGCTGGCGCTGGTCCGGGCCGCCGCCGAGGCGTTGGAACGGCTCGGCGACGCCCGACAGCGGGCCGCCGGGCACGACCGGGTGGCGCTGGCGCTGCTGCACCGGGAACGCTGGGCGGAGGCGCTCGCCGCGCTCGACCGGGCACCGGCCGGCGCGGGCGGAGACCGGCACCTGGCGGCCCGGATCGCGCTGCACCGGGCACATCTGCTGGAGCAGTCGGACCGCGTCGAGGAGGCCCGCGCGGCCGCCGACGAGGCTCGCCGGATCGGCCGCGAGCTGGGCGTCGGCGAGCTGACCACGGCAGCCTGCCTGACGTACGTCCGGACGGCGGACGATCCGGCCGACGCGGTGGCCGCCTGCGACGAGGCGCTGGCGGTGGCGCCGGCGAACGCGGAGCTGCCGATCCGGGTCGCCCGGGCCCGGGCGCTGCTCTCCGCCGGGCGGGCCGCCGACGCCGTGGACGACTTCGTCGAGGCGGTGACGCTGTGCGTGGAGCGGGGCGCCGAGGGGGACGCCTTCCTGCGGTGGGAGCTGGCGAACGCGTACCGGGTCGTGGGCCGGCTC
Organism: Micromonospora sp. CV4; assembly: GCF_003667455.1. Lineage (NCBI taxonomy): Bacteria > Bacillati > Actinomycetota > Actinomycetes > Micromonosporales > Micromonosporaceae > Micromonospora > Micromonospora sp. CV4. The sequence continues at coordinate 1,072 of NZ_RCVI01000307.1, forward strand.
GGTGAGGCGGCCGAGGTCGCCGAGGAGGCTGTCCTCGGGCTGGACCGGCTCGGCGCCCAGGCGGAGGCGGACCGCTGCCGGCACCTGCTGGCCGGTGTCTACGCCGGGCTCGGCGAGATCGACCCGGCGCTGGCACTGCTGGAGCGCTTGGCCGAGAACCTGGACGGCCCGGACAACCTCCCGCACCGCGCGCAGGTGCTGGAGGAGGCCGGCGGGATCCTCTACGACGCCGACCGGGACGCGGTGGCCGCCGAGCGGTTCGCGGCCGCCGCCACGGCGTACCGGCTCGCCGACCTGCCGCTCGACGAGCTACGGGCCCGTCGACGGGAGGCGTACGCCTGGTTCTGGTCCGATGACCGGCCGGCGGCGGTACGCGCCATCGAGCTGGTGGACGGGTTGGCGGCGACGCTGGCCACGCAGCCCGAGCAGTCGCCGCCGGTGACGTACGAGCTGGCGATGGCGGCCGAGGCCGGCGCGCGGGTGCTGACCGGGGAGAACCGGCCGGACGAGGCGCTGGACCGGCTGTCCGGGGTGCCCGACCGGTTGCGGTCGATCGAGGCGTTCGGCGAGGCCGCGCAGGTGGAGATTCTGACCGGTGAGCTGCTGCTGCGCCTGGACCGGCCGGCCGAGGCGGAGCCGCTGCTGCGCCGTGTGCTCGGCGGGCTCCCGGCCGACTCCCGGCCCGTACGCCAGACCGCCTGGCTGCTGGCCCGTGCGCTGGACCTGCTGGACCGGTCCGCGGAGGCCGAGGCGGTACGGGCGGAGCACGACCTCGACCCGGACGACTGACCTCGCCGGCCGGTCGACCCCTCCACCGGCAGGTCGGGAGGGGTCGACCGGCGGTGCGACGTGCGCAACCGACCGGTAACCACCGCTCCACCGCGCGCAGCTCGCGGTCTACGCTTGCCCCGTGACGGTGGAGCAGCAGGCGCGCGGCGCGGCGAGTGCGGGCCGGCGCCGGTCCCGCAAGGACGAGATCCTGGAGATCGCGGTCGGCCTGTTCGCCGCCCGGGGCTACCACGGGGTGTCGATGGACGACATCGGCGCGGCCGCCGGGGTGACCGGTCCGGCGCTTTACCACCACTTCGCCGGCAAGGAGGCGATGCTGGCCGCCGCGCTGATCCCGGTGAGCGAAGGGCTGCTGGCCGGCGGGCGGGAACGCTCTGCCGGGCACCCGGACGACCCGCGCGGCGTACTGGAGTCGCTGATCGACTTCCACGTCGAGTTCGCGCTGGCCAACCCCGCGGTGATCGCGCTGCACCTGCACGAGCTGGACCGGCTGCCGGAGGAGCCGCGGCGGCGGATCCGCCGCCTGCAACGGCTCTACGTCGAGGAGTGGGTCACGGTGCTCACCGCGCTGCACCCCGGCATGCCCGACGGCGAGGCACGGGTGCTGGCGCACGCCGCGTTCGGCCTGATGAACTCGACCCCGTTCCTCGGTGGTGAGGTGGACCGGCGACGCCGTGCCGAGCTGCTGCGCGACGCCGCCCTGGCCGCGCTGCTCGCCTGAGCCCCCGACTCGTCAGAAGCGTGCCGGTCATGGTTCCCTGACAAGCGTCCCACCATCCGGACGCCGGGAGGAAACATGATCGAGTCACTGCTGGTCGCCAATCGGGGCGAGATCGCCCGCCGGATCATCCGCACCGCCAAGCGGCTCGGCATCCGCGCGATCGCGGTGTACTCGGAGGCCGACGCCCACCTGCCGTTCGTCGCCGAGGCGGACGAGGCGGTCCTCATCGGCCCACCGAACCCGGCGCAGAGCTACCGCAACACCGAGGCGATCCTCGCCGCCGCGAAGTCGACCGGCGCGCAGGCCATCCACCCCGGGTACGGCTTCCTGTCGGAGAACGCCGAGTTCGCCCGTACCGTCGAGTCGAGCGGCCTGATCTGGGTCGGACCCGACGCGGACGCGATCACCGCGATGGGCGACAAGATCAACGCCCGGAACCTGATGGCGGCGGCCGGGGTTCCGGTCGCGCCCGGCACCACCGACCCGGCGGCGGACCTGGACACCGCCGTGGCCGCCGCCGCCGAGATCGGTTACCCGGTGATGGTCAAGGCCGCCGCCGGTGGCGGCGGTATGGGCATGGGCGTGGCCGTCGACGAGGCCGCGCTGCGCACCGAGTACGACAAGGTGCGCGCGTTCGCCGAGCGGATGTTCGGCGACGGCTCGGTGCTGATCGAGCGGTACTTCCCCCGGGTGCGTCACGTCGAGGTCCAGATCCTCGGCCTGGCCGACGGTCGGGTGGTGGCGCTCGGCGAGCGGGAGTGCTCGGTGCAGCGGCGTAACCAGAAGCTGGTCGAGGAGTCGCCGTCCCCGGCGGTCTCGCCGGAGCTGCGCGTGCGTTTCCTGGCCGCGGCGGTACGCGCCGGCGAGGCGGTCGGCTACCGCAACGCGGGCACCGTGGAGTGCCTGCTCGATCTCGCGACGAACGAGTTCTTCTTCCTGGAGATGAACACCCGCCTTCAGGTGGAGCACCCGGTGACCGAGTACGTCTACGGCGTCGACCTGGTCGAGGAGCAGTTGCGGGTGGCGTCCGGGCTGGCGCCGACCTTCGATCCGGACGCGCTGGCGCCGAGCGGGCACGCCATCGAGATGCGGATCAACGCCGAGGACCCGAAGCGCTTCCTGCCCGGCCCCGGCGTGGTCCGGACCTGGGTGGAGCCGACCGGCGAGGGTGTCCGGGTGGATTCCGGCTACACCCAGGGCAACACCGTCACGCCGTTCTACGACAGCCTCATGGCCAAGCTGATCATCAGCGGCGCCACCCGCGACGAGGTGATCGAGCGCGCCCGGACGGCCGTCGCCGCCTTCCAGATCGAGGGCCCGAAGAACAACCTCCCCTTCTTCGCCGAGCTCCTGGAGAACGAGGAGTTCCTCTCCGGCGCCTACGACACCGGCATCGTCTCCCGCATGCGCTGACCCGACCCCGACCCCCGACCCCTGTTGATCAAGAGGTTTGCGTCAGCCGCAGCCGGAATCCTGACGCGAACCTCTTGATCAACGCGGCTGGTGGTGCGAGTGGCATGCTGGGGGAACCCCAGCACAGCTTGACGTCACAGTGAGGTGACCCCTTATGGCGGACCTGCCGGACTTCGTCTCCATTCGCGAGGTTGGACCGCGAGACGGGCTGCAGAACGAGGACCCGATTCCGACCGACGCGAAGGTGCGGCTGCTCGACGCGCTCTCCGGCACCGGCGTACGACGGATCGAGGCGGTGTCGTTCGTGCACCCGAAGGCGATCCCGCAGATGGCCGACGCCGACGAGGTGTGGCGGCGGGCGGCGCGGGCGGACGGGGTGCGCTATTCGGCCCTGGTGCCGAACACGCGGGGCGCTCAGCGGGCCCTGGCCGCCGGGTTCACCGAGATCGAGGTGGTGGTGTCGGCCAGCGACACGCACAACCGGCGCAACGTCAACCGCTCCACCGACGAGTCGCTGGACGACATCGCGGAGCTGATCGACCTGCTGCACGGCGCCTCCGCGCAGGTCGAGGTGATCGTGGCGACCAGCTTCGGCTGCCCGTACGAGGGGGACGTCGACCCGGCACGGGTGGCCGGGATCGTGGACCGGGTCGTCCGCGACGGCGCGGACCGGGTCGCGTTCGGCGACACCACCGGCATGGGCACTCCGCGCCGGGTCCGCGAGCTACTGACCGCGGTACGCGACCGCAACGCGCACGTGCCGGTGCTGCTGCACTTCCACAACACCCGGGGTACGGCGCTGGCCAACCTGCTGACCGCGCTGGAGCTGGGGGTGACCGAGTTCGACGCCAGCGTGGGCGGCCTGGGCGGCTGCCCGTACGCGCCGGGGGCCAGCGGCAACCTGGCAACCGAGGAGGCCGTGCACATGCTGCACGACATGGGCATCGACACCGGCATCGACCTGGCCGCCCTCATCGAGGCGGCCGAACTGGCCGAGCATCTGCTCGGCAAGAAGCTGCCGTCCGGCGTGCTGCGCGCGGGTCCGCGGACCCGGCTGACGCCGATGCCGAGCTGACCGCTCGCAAACGCGGGGAGGGGCCGGCACGATGCCGGCCCCTCCGTCGTGTCCGGTCGATCAGCCCACCGTGGTGAGCATGCTCGGCCAGCTGTCGCGGAAGATGTCCGCTCCGGCGCGGTCCGCGCTGCGCTCGGTGGCGAAGGTGCCGGCGAAGAGGTTGCTCACCCGGTTCGCCTCGGCGCTGCTCGGGTACGGGTTGGTGCAGCTGGTGCCGGCGCTGCCACCGGACATCAGGAGCGAGCAGTTCCCGTTGTAGTTGTCCGGCAGGCCGAGGATGTGCCCGATCTCGTGGGTCATGATCCGCAGCACGCTGTACTGCGCGGCCTGCTGGGTGTCGATGTAGACCCGGCCGTTGCCGAGGCTGGTCCGGACGGCGTACGAGCCGCCGCCGGTGATCCGGTAGATACGGAGGTTGGAGCCACAGTTCGCCGAGAGCGTCAGGTTCACGGTGGCGTTGTTCCAGATCGAGGCGGCCTGGTTGGCGACGCTGGCGTAGCTTCCCGCCTGGCTGGTGTTGTAGCAGATGGTCATGGCGGCGGACGCGGGCGAGGGGTTGGCGACCGTGACGCCGAGGGTGGCGAGCGTCATCGCGACGAACGCGACCGCGAGCCGATTGAGTCGTGAGGTCATCGCTGACTCCAATCCGGGAGGAGGGGGTGTCAGGAGCCTAGTCATAGAAATTAATAGATTTCAATGTTTGGTTTGAATCCGCAGCATCCCGGCGCCGCCCGGCCATCCGGTCCGCCCATGGGTCGCCGGTCGTCACGCGAATGCGATAGCCTAACGATCGTTCAGGTCAGTACGGCGAGGGAGTCAGCGTGACGCTCGACGGTGAGGCGCTGGAGCAGCTGCGCAAGCGGGCCCGGTCCGGCGGCGCGGACAAGTACCACGCGGCCAACGCGGCCAAGGGCAAGCTCTTCGCCCGGGAGCGGGTCGCGCTCCTGGTCGACGAGGGCTCGTTCGTCGAGGACGGCCTGTACGCCAACGCGCTCGCCGAGGGGCTGCCCGCCGACGGCGTGGTCACCGGCACCGCCACCATCGACGGCCGGCAGGTCTGCCTGATGGCCAACGACTCCACCGTCAAGGCCGGCAGCTGGGGCGCCCGCACCGTCGAGAAGATCATCCGGATCATCGAGCGGGCGTACGGCGCCGGCGTGCCGATGGTCTACCTGGTCGACTCGGCCGGCGCGCGGATCACCGACCAGGTCGACCTGTTCCCCGGCCGGCGTGGCGCCGGCAAGATCTTCTGGAACCAGGTACGCGCCTCGGGATCGATCCCGCAGGTGTGCGCGCTGTTCGGCCCGAGCGCCGCAGGTGGGGCGTACATCCCGGCGTTCTGCGACGTGGTGGCCATGGTCGACGGCAACGCCAGCATGTACCTCGGCTCCGACCGGATGGTCGAGATGGTCACCGGCGAGAAGACGACCCTGGAGGCGATGGGCGGGGCCAAGGTGCACACCGCCGAATCCGGTGTCGGGCACTTCCTCTGCAAGACCGAGGCCGACGCGCTCGACGTGGTGAAGACCTACCTGTCGTACCTGCCGGCGAACTGGACCCAGCAGCCGCCGACCGCGCCGGCCGTCGCCGCGCCGGCGAAGGCCGACCTGGCCGCGCTGGTGCCGGCCAGCGAGCGGCAGGCCTTCGACATGCGGCGGTACGTCAAGGGTCTGCTCGACGAGGGCTCCTTCTTCGAGATCCAGGCGCTCTGGGCCAAGGAGCTGACCATCGGCTTCGGCCGGCTGAACGGCGAGGTCGTCGGCGTGGTCGGCAACAACTCGATGTTCAAGGGCGGCGTGCTCTTCGTCGACTCGGCCGACAAGGCGACCCGCTTCGTTCAGCTCTGCGACGCGTTCAACGTGCCGCTGCTCTTCCTCAGCGACGTACCCGGCTTCATGGTCGGCAGCGCGGTCGAGAAGCAGGGCATCATCCGGCACGGCGCGAAGATGATCACAGCCATCTCGGAGGCGACCGTGCCGAAGATCTGCGTGGTGGTCCGCAAGGCGTACGGCGCCGGCCTCTACGCGATGGCCGGTCCCGGGTTCGAGCCGGACGCCACCATCGCGCTGCCCAGCGCGAAGATCGCGGTGATGGGGGCCGAGGCAGCGGTGAACGCGGTCTACGCCAACAAGATCGCCGCCATCGCGGACGCGGACGAGCGTGCCGCCTTCGTCGCCGCGAAGCGCGCCGAGTACGAGCAGGACATCGACGTCGTCCGGCTCGCCAGCGAGCTGGTGGTGGACGCCATCGTCGAGCCGCACGACCTGCGGACCGAGCTGGTCCGCCGGTTCGCCGCGGCGCGTACCAAGGATCGGCACTTCTCCCGGCGTCGGCACGGCGTCACCCCGGTCTGACCCCTCGACCGGACCAGCACAGCGAACCGTCCCGGCGTCACGAGCGCCCGGCGGCCCCGTCCACACAGGAGGATGAGATGGATTTCCGGCTCACCGACGAACAAACGGCGCTGCGGGAGAGCGTGCGGGACTTCGCACGAGAGGTGGTTGCCCCGGTCATCGCCGAGCATTACGAGAAGCACACCTTCCCGTACGAGGTGATCCGGCAGATGGGCAAGATGGGCCTGTTCGGGCTCCCCTTCGGCGAGGAGCACGGCGGCATGGGCGGCGACTACTTCGCGCTCTGCCTGGCGCTGGAGGAGTTGGCCCGGGTCGACTCCAGCGTGGCGATCACGCTCGAGGCGGCGGTCTCGCTGGGCGCGATGCCGATCTACCGCTTCGGCACCGAGGAGCAGAAGGCGACCTGGCTGCCGAAGCTGCTCAGCGGCGAGGCTCTGGCCGGTTTCGGGCTCACCGAGCCGGGCACCGGCTCGGACGCCGCCGGCACCCAGACGCGGGCGGTGCTGGACGGTGACGAGTGGGTCATCAACGGCTCGAAGGCGTTCATCACCAACTCGGGCACCGACATCACGGCCCTGGTCACCGTCACCGCGGTGACCGGCACGAACCCGGACGGCTCGAAGGAGCTGTCGACCATCATCGTGCCCACCGGCACGCCCGGGTTCACCGTGGCGCCGGGCTACTCGAAGGTGGGCTGGACCGCCTCGGACACCCACGAGCTGACCTTCGACGACTGCCGGGTGCCGGCGGCCAACCTGCTCGGCGGGCGTGGTCGGGGCTTCGCCCAGTTCCTCCGGATCCTCGACGAGGGCCGGATCGCCATCGCCGCGCTGGCCGTCGGTCTCGCGCAGGGCTGCGTCGACGAGTCGATCAAGTACGCGAAGGAGCGCCACGCCTTCGGCCGGCCGATCGGCGCCAACCAGGCGATCCAGTTCAAGATCGCCGACATGGAGCTGAAGGCGCACACCGCGCGGCTGGCCTACTACGACGCCGCCGCCCGGATGCTGGCCGGTGAGCCGTTCAAGCGGCAGGCCGCCATCGCCAAGCTGCACGCCAGCACCATCGCGGTGGACAACGCCCGGGAGGCCACCCAGATCCACGGCGGCTACGGCTTCATGAACGAGTACCCGGTGGCCCGGTTCTGGCGGGACTCCAAGATCCTGGAGATCGGTGAGGGCACCAGCGAGGTGCAGCGCATGATCATCGCGCGCGACCTGGGCATCTGACCGGAGCTGGAGTCTTCGTCGACCGGTCGACCAGCCGCCCCTGGCGGGCCTGTCCGAGCCGGCTGTCGGATTTCGGCGAGCGGGCGTCGGCAGCCCGACGTTCGACTGCCGATGGTCGGAGTCGATCCGTACTCTTCGTGCCCATGACTCCGGATCATGAAAGGTCGCGGAGCCCGGCCGGTCGTAGCGGGCTGGCGGAGCTGCTCCGCGGGCACCGGCGTGCCGCCGGCCTGACCCAGGCGGAGCTGGCATCCCGGGCCGGCGTGGGTGTGCGGACGGTGCGTGACCTGGAGCGCGGTCGGTCGGTCCGACCGCAGCGCACCACCGTCGAGTTGCTCGCCGCAGCTCTGGAGCTGACCGGGCCCGCCCGGACGGCGTTCCTGGCCGCTGCCCGGGGTCAGGCCGGTGGTGAGTCGCCCCGGCCGGACGCCACTCTGGCGGCCCTCGCGGTCACCGGTCCCACGACGTCGGCAGTCGACCCGGTCGGCCCCGCTCCGCCGGTCGCCCTTCCACCGGCGGTCGAGCTGATCGGTCGGGACCGCGACGTCACCGAGCTGGCCGCGATGCTGACCGCGGAGCACGGTCCTCGGCTGGTGAGCCTGGTCGGGCTGGCCGGGGTCGGCAAGACCGCGCTGGCGCTGTCCGTCGCGCACGGCGCCGCCGACGCCTACCCGGCCGGGGTGTCCGGGGTGCTGATCGGCGAGGGTTCGGACGGGCCGGACGTGCTCGCCGCCTCGACGGCCGTACTCGGTGCGGCCCGGCTGCCGGAGCTCAGCGCCCGGCTCGCCGGTCGCCCGGCGCTGCTGCTGATGGACGCGGTGGAGCGTGCGCCCGGCCCGGTGGCCGAGACGCTGCACCGACTGACCGCCGCGCTGCCCTCGCTGCGGGTGCTGGTCGCCGGGCGGCACCCGGTCGGGCTGCCCGGCGAACGGGTCTGGCCGGTCGCGCCGCTCGACGTGCCGCCGCCGGACGCCGAGCGATCCGGGCCGGCAACGCTCGGGTCGTGGCCGGCGGTCGCGTTGTTCACCGCCCGGCTCGCCCAGATCCGTCGGGAGCCACCCACCCCCGACGAGTTACCGGCGCTGGCCGCGCTGGTCCGCCGGCTGGGTGGGCTGCCGCTGGCCATCGAGCTGATGGCCGCGCGGGGCCGGCTCCTCGACCTCACCGAGCTGCTCGACCGGTACGGCGATCGGGTGCTCGACCTGGCGACGCCCGCGGACCCGTCGGCCCGACCCGGCTGGGACGCACCAGATGCGGCCACCCACCCGTCGAACGGCGCCGCCACCACCCCGGCCACGGCGGCGGTGACCCTGCGGGATGCGGTGGCGACCAGCTACCGGCTGCTCGCGCCGGAGGAGCGGGATGCGCTGCGACGGCTCGCCATGTTCGGCAACCGGTGGTCGGTGGAGCTGGCCGAGGAGATGCTCGCCGACGAGGCCGACCGGGACGGCACCGTGGCTGTCGACCCGGTCCCGCTGCTGGACCGGCTCGTCGAACTCGGCCTGCTGAGCGTGCGCGGCACCGGTCCGTTCCGGTTCCGGCTGCTCGACGCGGTCCGCGACTTCGCCCTCGAACAGGCGGCCGGCGGTGGCGAGCTGACGTGCGTCCGGCGCCGGCACGCGGAGGTGATCGCCCGCCTGGTGGCGCGGACCGCCACCGACCTGGCCGGTCCCCGGTTGCCCGACGCGGTCCACCGGCTGGACGAGGTGAGCAGCGACATCAGCTCCGCGCTGGCCCACGCGGCCACCGACGATCCGGTGACCGCGCTTCGCCTGGCGGCCTGCCTGCCCCGCTGGTGGCGGTTCCGGGGGCGCGACGTCGCCGGCCGGCAGTGGCTGCGCCGGTTGCTGGCCGACCCGCGAACCGCGGACGCCGACCTCGTCCTGCGCGGCTGGGCCACCCTGGGGGTGGCCCGGCTCGCCGCCGAGCACGGCGCGGGCCCGGACGAACTGCCGACGGCGCGAGCCGCCCTGGACCTGTTCCGGAAGGCCCGCGACGTCAGCGGAGAGCTGGAGGCGCGGACCGTGCTCGGCGCGCTGCTGATCACCGTGGGCGGGCACGACGAGGCCCGTGAGCAGGCCGAGGCGGTGCTCCGGCTGGCGGCGCGCAACGGGCGGACCCGGCATCTCGCGGTGGCCCAGAACAGTCTCGCCTGGCACGACATCCGGGGCGGCGACCTGGCCGCCGCGCGTCGGCGGCTGGCGGCCGTGGACCGGCTCGCCGCCGAGGGTGGGGAGCAGCGGCTGCGGCTGCTGGCGTGGGCCAACCGCGCGGAGGTCGCCCGCCTTGAGGGCCGGTACGCCGACGCCGTCGACCAGGGCCGGCAGGTCGTCGCGGCCCTGTCCGAGCTGGGTGATCCGGGGCATCGGCGCCGGGTGCTCGGCACGGTCGGGTTGGCGCTCGCCCAGGACGGTCGCGCCGCGGAGGCGACCGAGATGCTCGCCGAGCTGCGGGCAGGCATGGCCGATGTGGCGGTGGCCGTACCGGCGCGTTCGTGGATGGACCGGGCCGGGCCGCCGCGACCCCGTGCGGACGACCTGGTGCTGTCCCGTGGTGGGCCGGAGGCGGGCATCTGCGCGTTGATCGAGGGGAACCTGGCGCTGCACCGGGGCGACCGGGAGTTGGCTGCCGAGTGGTTCGCCGCCGCCGCCGATGCCGGTCAGGATCGGCGGGACGTGGTGGAAGCGCTGGTGGGGTTGGCCGCGAGCACCGCGGACCCGGCGGTCCTGGACCGGCTCGACCAGGTCTGCCAGGAGAGCGGCATTCGGTTGTTGCCGCAGGAGTCGGGACTGCTCTACGCGCTGATCGCCGCCCGGGGCGGGCC
>NZ_RCVI01000347.1:0-11422 GCF_003667455.1 Micromonospora sp. CV4
GCCGGAGGCGGCGCTGGTGGCGCCGAACGCTCCAGCGGCGGCCGCGCCGGCGGTGAGCGCCGGCCCGGCGGCCAGGGTCACCGACCGGCCGCGGAAGTTGGTGCGCTCCAGCGCGGGCCCGGCCGGGGCGGTGCGCACCTCGCGCAGCGCGTACCGGGCGGCGGCGGCTCCGGCTCCGGCGATCAGCAGCCGGCCCAGCGCCCTCACGCCACTACCTCGTCGGTTTCGGACACGGTGGTACGTCGTTCGCTCACTGGGGCAGTCTAGGCAGCAGCGAGGCGGCATTGTCGCCGACGCCGTACTGACCGGCCTTCTTCTCGGTGAGCTGCTGCACCAGGGCGAGGCTGGTGACCAGCTGGCCCTGCACGGTGTTGGCGTTGTCGACGGTGGAGATGGTCTGGGCCAGCACCGGGTCACCGCGGACCACGGCCACCAGGTTGCCGTCGACGGACCCGTTGCCGCCCACCACGATCGACCCGGTCCGGTCGAACTGCTCGGCGATCTTGACGACCGACTCGTCCCGCTTCTCGGAGTCCTTGTCGACGTACGGCTGACCGCTGACCACGACGACGGCCTCCGCCGAGCCGGTGACCTTGTTGTCGTCGGTGGTCAGGTAGCCCGCGTTGTTATACGCGGCGAGCACCGCGCGCCGGTCCGCGTCACTGACCGGCGCGGTGCCCTGGGCCCGGTCCAGCAGGACGCTGGCCAGCAGCGCGCTGGAGGTCTCCACCCCGTGCCCGTTGCCCGGCAGGCCGGTGGTCTGCGCGGTCGGCCGGGCGGCGGTGACGGCCAGCTCCAGGAGGTTGGAGTTGTTGTCCGGGTTGATGAACTTGTCCTGCAGGTCGACCCGGCCGGTGATGGTGGCCCCGGCGAGCTGGAGCTTCTTGAGCACGCCCTCGGTGTGGTCGCGGCCGTTGGGCAGGCTGAGCACCACCACCCGGCGCCCGGTGAGGGTGCCCGGCAGGACGACCTGGGACATCTCCTCGGCGAACTCCTCCTCCAGCCCGAGCTGCTTCTCCATGTTGTTGACCGTCTGGCGCCACTGCTGGTTGTCCTTGCGCAGGCCGGTGACCTGCTCCTTGAGCGAGTCGGCGACCGGGCCGTTGAGGGCGGCTGTGCCGACCACCAGGCCGATCGCCAGAGCCAGGAAGACCGCGGTGAGGGACACCACGTGGTAGCGGAAATTGATCACGCTTGCAGCCTCTTGATCGGTCGGGAACTAGAAGAGCCGGTACAGCTGGAACACAAAATTGTCCCACCACTCGGCAACCACGCCCAGGTACGCCTTCCCGACGGTGGAAACGGCCACCGCGGAGGCCATCGCCGCGATCGCCGAGAGCACCAGCAGCAGCAGCGACGAACCGGAGATGCTCTGCCGGTAGAGCCGGCTCACACCCTTGGCGTCGACCAGCTTGCCGCCGACCTTCAGCCGGGTCAGGAACGTCGAGGCCATGCCGCCGCGACCCTTGTCCAGGAACTCGACCAGCGTGGCGTGGGTGCCGACCGCGACCAGCAGCGAGGCGCCCTTCTCGTCGGCCAGCAGCATGGCCAGGTCCTCGCTGGTCGCCGCGGCCGGGAAGGTCACCGCCGGGACGCCGAGGCCGTTGACCCGGGGCAGGCCGGGCGCCCGCCCGTCCGGGTAGGCGTGCACGATCACCTCGGCGCCGCAGCGCAGCACGTCGTCGGTGACCGAATCCATGTCCCCGATGATCATGTCGGGGGTGTACCCGGCCTCGACCAGCGCGTCGGCGCCGCCGTCGACGCCGATCAACACCGGCTTGAACTCCCGGATGTACGGGCGCAGCACGTCCAGGTCGGCCTTGTAGTCGTAGCCGCGCACCACGATCAGGCAGTGCCGACCCTGCATCTGGGTCTCGATGTCCGGTACGCCCACGCCGTCGAGCAGCAGGTCGCGTTCCTGGCGCAGGTAGTCCATGGTGTTGGCGGCGAACGCCTCCAACTGCACCGACAGCCCCTCCCGGGCGTCGGCCATCGCCTTGGCGACCGACTCGGCGTCCTGCAGGCTGCCGTGCGCCACCGGCTCGTCACCGGCGAAGACGGTGTTGCCCTCGATGCGCACCTGGTCGCCCTCGCGGATCCGCTCGAAGACGCCCTCCCCCAGGTCGTCCAGGAGCGGGATGCCGGCGGCGATCAGCACCTCCGGGCCGAGGTTCGGGTAGCGGCCCGAGACCGAAGGCTTGGCGTTGAGCACCGCACCGACCCCGACGGCGACCAGCGAGTCGGCCGCCACCCGGTCCAGGTCGACGTGGTCGATGACCGCGATGTCGCCGGGGCGTAACCGACCGACCAGGCGTTTTGTCCGGCGATCGAGGCGCGCGGTGCCGAGGACTCTGCCCGGCTCCGCGATCCGGTTCCGGCGCAACGTGGGTAGACGCATCGTGACCATCCTGGCATGTGAGGCAGGCTTTTCTGTCGCGACATGCCTGAGCAGGGCCGCCTACCCAGGGAAGCACACGTCGGCGCAAGCCGGTGTGCTTGCGCCCACAATACGCGGCGTCACGGCCGCCGTTCCTTGGCCGCCACGGCCAGAAGCTCCTCGGCGTGGGCGATACCCAGATCCGAGTCGGGCAAACCAGCGAGCATCCGCGCCAACTCCCGGGCCCGCTCGGTGTCCTCCACCACCCGCACCCCGCTGGTGGTCACCGCGCCACCGGTGTCCTTCGCCACCACCAGGTGCCGGTCGGCGAACGCCGCCACCTGCGGCAGGTGGGTGACGACCAGCACCTGGTGGCTGCGCGCCAACCGGGCCAGCCGCCGACCGATCTCCACCGCCGCCTGACCGCCGACACCCGCGTCGACCTCGTCGAAAACCAGCGTGGGCGGGCCACCCGAACCGGCGAAGACCACCTCGATGGCGAGCATCACCCGGGACAGCTCACCGCCGGAGGCGCCGCGCTGCAACGGCAGCGACGGCGCGCCCGGATGGGCCAGCAACCGCAACTCCACCTCGTCGCCGCCGTCCGGGGCGATGCCCACCTCGACGCCGTTGACCGACAGCGTCGGCTCGGACCGCCCGGCCGGGCGGGGCAGCACGGCCACCTCGATCCGGGCGTGCGGCATGGCCAGCCCGGCCAACTCGACGGTGACCTGGTCGGCGAAACGGACAGCCGCCTCCTGACGGGAGGCCGACACCCGCCCGGCCAGGTCGGCGACCTCACCGGCCAGCCGCTGACCCTCACGTTCCAACTCGTCGAGCAGATCGTCGGACGTGTCCAGGTCGGACAGTCGGGTGCGGGCCCGCTCGGCCCACGCGATCACCCCGTCGACGTCGTCGGCGTACTTGCGGGTCAACGCGCGCAGCGCGGCCCGCCGCTCGTAGACGTGCTGCAACCGGGCCGGATCCGCGTCGAGCGTCGCCAGGTACGCCGACAGCTCGGCGGAGACGTCGGTGACCAGCGTCGCCGCCTCCTCCAGCCGGGCCGCCAGCTCACCCAACGCCGGATCGGTGCCGGACTGCGCCTCCAGCGTGCGCCGCGAGGTGCCCAGCAGCGCCGTCGCGTCCGGTGTCTCGTCGGCCGCCTCCGCGCCGCCCGCCAGGCACTGCTGGGCCACCTGCGCGGCCGTACGCAACCCCTCGGCGTGCTCCAGGCGCTGCGCCTCGGCCTTGAGCTCGTCATCCTCACCGGGCTGCGGATCGACCCGGGTGATCTCGTCGAGGCCGAGCCGCAGCAGGTCGGCCTCCTGGTTGCGCTCGCGGGCGTTGCGCCGCCGGTCGGCCAGGTCGTCGACGATCCGCCGCCAACCGGTGTACGCCTCCCGCAGCGCGTCGAGCAGCTTCTCGTGCTCCGGACCGGCGAACCGGTCCAGCGCGGCCCGCTGCTCGGCCGGGCGCAGCAGCCGCAGTTGGTCGGACTGGCCGTGCACGGCGACCGCCTGCTCACCCACCTCACCGAGCATCGACACCGGCATGCTGCGGCCACCGAGGTGGGCGCGCGAGCGGCCCTCCACCGTCACGGTGCGGCTCAGCAGCAGCGAACCGTCCTCGTCGGGCTCACCGCCGGCGTCGGTGATCCGGGCGTGCACCGCGTCGGCGACCCGGCCCTCCAGACGCAGCCGCCCCTCCACCACGGCCCGCCCGGGCTGGGCACGGACCCGCCCGGCGTCGGCCCGGCCCCCGAAGAGCAGGCCGAGGCCGGTGACCACCATCGTCTTGCCCGCACCGGTCTCGCCGGTGATGACGTTCATCCCGCCGGTCAACGGCAGCGTGGTGTCCTCGATGACGCCCAGTCCGGTGATGCGCAGCTCTTCCAGCACAGCAACCGACAGTAGACGCGTGGCCCGACACTTGACCAGCCGACGGACCCGCGGGCAGGTCGCGGCACGGGCGGCATCGGCCCGCCGTACAGTTCTGCCCCGTGTTGGACGTGATCGGCCTGACCCCGGCTGAGGAGGAGCTCTACCGCTGCCTGCTCCAGCTCACCACGGCCCGGATCGACGAACTGGTCCGCCGGCTGAACCGCCCGCGGGCGCAGGTCGTCGCGCAGGTCGAGGCCCTGCGGGTCAAAGGTCTGGTGCTGCCCACCGACACCGACCCGGACGCCCCGCTGCGCCCGAGGGCACCGGACGTCGCCCTCGGCGCGGCGCTGCTGCGCCGCCAGGAGGACCTGGAGGCGGCCCGGCGGCGGGTCACCCAACTGGCCGAGGAGTACCGCTCGGGGCTGCGCCGCCACCACGGGGACCACCTGGTCGAGGTGATCACCGGGGCCCGCGTCCTCCGGGATCGGCTCCGCGACCTGCAGAACGCGGCGCGTACCGAGGTGCTCTGGTTCTGCCGGGCGAACCCCCTCGCGATGGCCGGCCCGGAGAACGTCGAGGAGTTCGACGCGCTGGCCCGCGGGGTCAGCTACCGGGCCATCTACGAACGGGACCTGCTGCTGGAGCCGGGCGCGCTGGTCGACCTGGCCAAGGGGGTCGCCGCCGGTGAGCAGGCCCGCGTCCTGGACCGACTGCCGGTCCGACTGGCCATCGTGGACGCCCGCACCGCCATCTGCCCGCTCGTGCCCGACCGCGACGGCGGCGAACCGACCGCCGCCGTGATCGGCCGCAGTCAACTGCTCGACGCGCTGCTCGCCCTCTTCGAGAGCCACTGGCGGGTGGCCACCCGGCTGCGGCTGGACGACCCCCTCGCGGTGCCGGCGACCGAGGGCCGCAGACCCGACCCCGAGGACCACCCGGGCGACGGCTACCGGCCGGACGCCGACGAGGCGCGGCTGCTGTCGCTGTTCGTGGCCGGGGTGCCGGACAAGTCCATCGCCTCGCAACTCGGGGTGAGCCGTCGCACCGTGCAGCGTCGACTCGCCGACCTGATGGCCGCCGCCGGCGTGGACACCCGGCCCGGACTGGCCTTCCAGGTCGCCCGCCGCGGCTGGATCTGAGCAACGGGGCGGGACGGCACAGGGCCGCCCCGCCCCCGCGCGCGTCAGCGCAGCCCGTACGCGTCGACCACGGTCTGGTCGACGGTGTTACCGGCCCGGTCGCTGCCGTGCACCCGCAGCGACACCGCGCCCCGGCCATCCGGCACGGTGGCGGTGAACCGGGTGCCGGAGCCCTTCACCGGCACCGTGCGCCACCTCTTGCCCCCGTCGAAGGACACCTCGACGCGCAGGCTGGTGCCGGTCGGCGCCGGTACGCCCGCCGGCTGACGCAGGGTCAGCCCCAGCCGGTGCGTCCGATTGCCGGCCACCTGGCCGCGCAGATCGGCCGGCACCTGGTAGTCGACCTGGAGCAGCGGCAACGGCTTCGCCGCGTCCCCGGCCGGGCGGGCCGAGGTGAACTGCCAGGCCGTCTCGGTGCGGGTGGCGTAGCGCCACTCGTCCGAGGACCGCCGCGTGGTCAGGTCCAGCCGGTAGCGGGCCGACTCCGCGGTGGTGGGCACCGGCGCCCACCCACCGGACAGGTCGGCGATCTGCTCACCGTCCCGGCTGAGCCGGGCCTCGACGGTGTCCGACTCCTCGCCGCCGCCGGCCGGGCTGTAGTGCCCGTCGGCGTCGACGAACTCGGCCACCCGCAGGTCCAACGTGTCCCCGGTGCGGGCCGGCACCGGCACCCCACCGCCGGCCGGGACGGCCGGGCGGACCACCGGCGCGTGCCAGCTCTCGGTGTCCCGGTCGTCACCGTCGTACCGGCGGGGCTGCTGGGTGAGCCCGCCGAGCAGACGGCCCCAGGACCAGGTGATCTTGTGCAGCACCCGGTGCTGCCACCAGTTGTCACCGGCGCTGACGAACTCCTGCCGGGTGGTGCCGGTACGCACCAGCCGCTGGTCGTCGTTCCAGGAGGTCTCCTGCCACGGACGCCAGCCGAACCGCTGCTCGGTGGCCCACTCCGAACCGCCGACATCGCCGTAGTGAGCGGTCACCTCGGCGGTGTTCTGCGCGGTGACCGTGTGCACGATCCGCTCCGGCACCCGGCCCTTCGAGACCTGCCACACGTCGTACAGGTACGGGCTGTCGACGGTCAGCGTCAGGTCCAGCGTCGCGCGGCCCTTGCGGACCGTCGCGATCAACCGCTGCCCGTCGTCGTACGCCACCGCCATCGCGGGCACGGCAAGCCGGTCGCCCACCGGGTTCCACACGGTCCACGCGCTGAAGTCCGCCGGGCGGACGATGAGCACCGACTTCGCACCGGCCGCCGCGGCGGCCGCGATCTGCTCCTCCTCGGAGATGTCCGCGCTGCCGCTGAGCAGCGCCGCTGCGCCCCGCACCCGGGCCAGCTCGGCGGGGGTGCCGGTGCCGGCCCAGACCAGCGGCAGCTTCTGCCGACCGGTCGGCGCCGGCGAATAGCCCATCAGGTTGATGTCCAGCGGACCGGAGAAGCCGCTGATCCGCGCGTCCACCATCGGTTTGACCAGCTGCCAGCGCGAGGCGAACTCGAACTCGCCCTGGCGCACCGCGCGGGTCGGCGTGACGTTGACCTGCTGGATGGTGCTGAAGGTCATCACGCCGTGGTCGACCTGCCGACCGTTGCCGAAGACGCGGTGCTCGTAGAAGCTGATCGTGGCCCGCTGCTCGGTCGGCTTCGGCGTCTCGATCCGCACCGGGGTGCCCTTGCGCGGGTCGAGCACCACGGTGACGTCACCGGTGACCATCAACTCCGGGTCGGTGACCAGGGTGATCTGCTCGTCCAGCGGAACGCCGTGCTCGATCAGCGCCTCGAGCAGGTAGGGGCCCTCCTCGACCTGCACCTGCGTCTCGCCGGCGCCCCAGCCGATGTAGTCCGACTCGGACTGCTCGCCGAACAGGGTGAGCACCGGCGACAGGCCCGGCTGCCCGTGCATGTCCAACACCCGCAAGGTGACCGTGTGCTGCGGGCCGCTCAGGGTGAGCCCCACCGCCGTGCGCACCGCCACGCCGTCCGCGCCGGTGGCCACCAGCCACCCGCCGTGCGGGCCACGGGCCAGCTTCGCCGGGTCGGCGCGCAGCGGAACCGCCACGCTGCCGCCCGCCGGCACGCTCACCTCGCCGCCGCCGACGGTGACCCCGTCGGCCTCGGCCGCGCCGCTGTCCAGGTTGCGCAGCTCCAGGGCCAGCCGCAGGGTCTGCGGGGCCGCGGTGCCGTTGGTGTACGTGACGTTCCGCTCGACCGCCGCGCCGCCGGTGGCCACCCGACCGAAGTCGGCGGTGGCCGAGCCGTACACCCGCTGGCTGAGCGCCCGCGCCACATCGACCCGGCCGCCGCCCTGCTCGAAGACGGTCAGCTCCGGGTTCGCCTTCGTGGTGCTGACCAGAGCGTCCTTGAGCTTCCCGGCGGTCCAGTCCGGGTGCTCCTGGGCGAGGATCGCGGCCGCGCCGGCAACGTGCGGAGTCGCCATCGAGGTGCCGGACGCCGTCGTGTACGCGTCGTCCACCGGCGTACCCATGGCGGTGCCGGCGGCCCGCGCGGCGATGATGCCGACGCCCGGCGCGGTGATCTCCGGCTTGACGCCGTTGTCGCCCAGCCGCGGGCCGCGGCTGGAGAACTCCGCGAGGTTGTCGTCACGGTCGACCGCGCCGACGGTCAGCGCGGCCGCGGCCGCGCCCGGCGAGCCGACGGTACGCGGCGCGCCCTCGTTGCCCGCGGCGATGACGAACAGCGCCCCGGTCTCGGCGGTCAGGTCGTTAACGGCCTGGCTCATCGGGTCGGTGCCGTCCGTCGCGGAGCCGCCGAGGCTCATGCTGACCACCTTCGCGCCGGAGTGGGCGGCCCACTCCATGCCCGCGATGATGGACGAGCTGTAGCCGGAGCCACCGTCGTCGAGCACCTTGCCGACCAGCAACTGCGCGCCCGGGGCGACGCCCTTGCGCACCCCGGCGGAGGCGGCGCCGCTGCCGGCGATGGTGGCCGCCACGTGGGTGCCGTGGCCGTGCCCGTCGCGGGCGCTGCCGCTACCCGAGAAGTCCTGCGCCTCGGCGATCCGCCCGGCCAGGTCGGGGTGGGTGGCGTCGACGCCGGTGTCGAGCACCGCCACCTTCACGCCGTTGCCGTCCCGGCCGGCCGCCCACGCCGCCGGAGCTCCGATCTGCGGCACGCTGTGCTCCAGCGCCGGGCGGACCTTCCCGTCCAGCCAGATCCGGTCGACGCCGGCGCCGAGCCGGACCGGCGCACCGGCAGCGGTACGCGCCTGCGAGGTGCCCCGCAGCGTCGTCCACAGGTCGTCCAGGTCGCCCTTGCCGACCCGCAGCGCCGCGCCGTTGATGCTCTCCAGCGGCCGCACGTCGGTGGCGCCGGCGAGCGGCCGGACCCGACCGGCGGCCGGCTCCTGGTAGCGCACGATCAGCGGCAACGCGCCCTGAGCGGCGTCGCCGTACCCGTCGGCGGCCAACTCCTGCACGTCGAACAGGTTGGGGTCGAGCACCCCGGCGGAGAGATACGGCACGACGTCGCTGGGCAACACCCGCAGCCCGCCGTCGGCCTCGATCGTGTGGAAGGTGATCCGCTCGCGGCCGGGGCCGGGACGGACGCTGGCGGCCAGCCGGCCCGGCGCCGCCTGAGCCAGTTCGACCTGGTCGCCGGTGATGAGGGTGATGTGGACGGGCGCGGTACCCGGGACCGTCGGACCCGGGTTCGGGCCGGTGGGCCGGGCAGGCGGGTCGGCGGACGCCGGTGCGGCGAGCCCGACGACCAACGCGCCGACCGCGCCGACGGTCAGCCAGCGTGGGGGCCAGTGCATGCGATGCGCTCCTCTACTCCAGGGCCGGTCTCAGGGAGATCGACCGATCGGAGTCTGCGACGGAGCGCGTCGGGTGGTCACTAGCTGCGGCGCGCCGCACCGGCGACATGTCGCCAGGTGGACATCGGGCGGCGGGCGCGAGGCCGCCGCATGTCCGGCGGGTTTCCGCCGGCCATCCCCGATCCGCTCGCCCCGCGAAGGGCGGTGCCGCGCCGGGCGGTGGGTCAGCGGCGCGAGCCCCGCCAGCCGTGCACGGGCAGCCCGAACTTGGCGACCAGCCGGTCGGTGAACGGGCGGGCCCGCAGCCGGACGATGCGCACCGGCAGCGCGCCCCGGCGCACCGTGACCCGGGCGCCGGGCGGCAGGTCGTAGACCCGCCGGCCGTCGCAGCACAGCACAGCGAGGGTGGTGAACGGGTCGACGGTGATCACGAACGTGGACGTCGGCGCGGTGACCAGCGGACGGCTGAACAGCGCGTGCGCGCTGATCGGCACCAGCAGCAGCGCCTCCACCTCCGGCCAGACCACCGGCCCGCCGCCGGAGAACGCGTACGCGGTCGAGCCGGTGGGGGTGGCGCAGACCACGCCGTCGCAGCCGTAGCGGGACAGCGGCCGACCGTCCACGTCGACGAGGAGTTCGAGCATCTGCGCCCGCTCGCCCTTCTCGACGCTGATCTCGTTGAGCGCCCACGACTCGATGGTCGGGCCACCGTCGAACTCGGCCGTGACGTCCAGGGTGAGCCGCTCATCCACGGTGTAGTTGCGCCCCACGACGTCCCGGACCGCCGTGTCCAGGTCGTTGATCTCCGCCTCGGCCAGGAAGCCCACCTTGCCGAGGTTGATGCCGAGCAGCGGCGCCTTCGCCGGCCGGGCCAGCTCGGCCGCGCGCAGGAACGTGCCGTCCCCGCCGAGCGCGAACACGATCTCGGCGCCCTCGGCGGCCTCCGGGCCGGCGACCGGCACCACGCCCGGCAGGTCGAGGTCGTCGGCCTCCTCGGCGATCACCCGCACCTCGAAACCCGCGGCGATCAGATCGGCGGCGACGGCGCGGGCGTGCTCGGTGCTGCGCCGACGGCCGGTGTGGGTCACCAGCAACGCGGTACGGCTCATCGCAGCGGCCGCCCGTCCACGACAGCACGCGCCGCCGTCGCCGCTCCGGCGCGGCCGCGTGTCCGCGTCGTTCCGGAACGCCCGCTGCACCCGCTCATCCTGCGACCTCCTCCGCCGCCGCGTCCGGCACGTCGCCGGCCGTCGTCAGGCCGTCCGGCCCGGCCGCCACCACGGCCCGCACCCGCTGCGGGTCGGCCGGCGGTGCGCCCCGGCGCAACCATACGAAGAACTCCACGTTGCCGCTCGGCCCGGGCAGCGGACTGGCCGCCACGTCGGCCAGCCCCAGGCCGAGCTGCGCCGCCGCAGCGGCCACATCGAGCACCGCCTCCGCGCGCAGGGCCGGCTCACGGACCACACCGCCGGCACCGACCCGGTCCTTGCCCACCTCGAACTGCGGCTTGACCATCAACGCCAGGTCGCCGTCGTCCCGGGTGCAGCCGGCCAGCGCCGGCAACACCAGCCGCAGCGAGATGAACGACAGGTCCGCCACCGTGAGGTCGACCGGCCCGCCGATCATCTCAGGATCGAGCGTACGGACGTTGGTGCGTTCCAGCACCCGGACCCGCTCGTCGGTGCGCAGCGACCAGGCGAGCTGCCCGTAGCCGACGTCCACCGCCACCACCTCGGCGGCGCCGGCGCGCACCAGCACGTCGGTGAAGCCGCCGGTCGACGCCCCGGCGTCCAGGCAACGCCGGCCGGCGACGCTCAGCCCGGCGGGACCGAACACGGCCAACGCGCCGGCGAGCTTGTGCCCGCCGCGGGAGACGTACTCCTCGCTCGGGTCTGCCCCGGTGACCAGCAGCGGGTCAGCGGGGTCGACCATCGCCGCGGCCTTGCGCGCGGGCACCCCGCGCAGCTGGACACGGCCGGCCTCCACCAGCGCGGCGGCCTGCTCGCGGGAGCGGGCCAGACCGCGGCGGACGAGTTCGGCGTCCAGCCGGTTGCGACGTGCCATGGGTGGTTCTCCGGTCTGCTCAGGCCTGGTCGTCCCGCTCAGGTCTGGTCGATGGTGGCGAGGGTTTCCCGCAGCGTCTCGTAGGCCGCCTCGTACTGCGCGATCTGGTCCGCGGGGGCGAGCGTCGCCGCGTTGGCCATGGCCCGCACGGCGGCGTCGACGGCCGGGTGCCGCGCGTCGTCGTCCCCCAGG
>NZ_RCVI01000262.1:0-67209 GCF_003667455.1 Micromonospora sp. CV4
ACTCGACCGGCAGGTTGAAGTGCTGCATCACACCGGGCAGGTCACAGAAACGAACGTCGACGAACTTCACGTCCTCGTTCTTGAGGTACCGCAGCAGTTCCTCGGAATTGGCGAACACACGTCCTCCCGGAAGGCGTAGTCCGATCAGGGGACAGCCCGGTGGCCGTGCCCAACCCGGCCGGCGCATCCATGCCCCGACCGTACGACGACTCGCCGGACCAGCGCCGCCCATCCGCCCATCCGCCCGGCCGGCTGCCCGGCCGTCCGGATTTCGGCTGCGGGGGAGCGGGTGGCCGGGACGCGCGGGCGGGTGCGGGAGCGTGCATGCGACGGAGCACACCGGGTACGCCGCTGCGGCCCTACAGCCAGCGGGGTTTCAGGCCTGACCGCTTCCAGCGCAGCCGAGGAGCACCGACATGGGTATCGCGGGGCGGGCACGACTCTCGCCGGGCACCTCACTGGTGCTGCTCGCGTCGATCCTCGTGTCGTTCCTGGCCGCGTCGGCGGCCCCCACCCCGCTGTACGGGATCTACCAGGAGCGCTGGCACTTCTCGCCGGTGACGACCACGGTGGTGTTCGCCGTCTACGCGCTCGCGGTGCTGGCGTCCCTGCTCACGTTCGGCAAGTTGTCCGATCACGTCGGCCGGCGTCCGGTCCTGGCCGTCGCGATCGTGGTGCAGATGCTCTCGCTGGTCGTCTTCGTCTTCGCCAACGGCGTACCCACGCTGCTGGCCGCCCGTCTCGTGCAGGGCCTGGCGGCCGGCGCCGCCACCGGTGCCATCGGTGCCGCCATGCTCGACATCGACCGCGCCCGCGGCACGCTCGCGAACTCGATCGCCCCGGGCATCGGGACCGGTAGCGGCGCGCTGCTCTCGGCGCTGCTCATCCAGTTCCTGCCCGCGCCGACCCAGCTGGTGTACGTCGTCCTTCTCGTGATTCTGCTGCTCCAGGCGCTCGGGGTCGCGCTGATGCCGGAGACCGTCACGCGGATGGCGGGAGCGCGGCGCAGCCTGCGTCCGGACATCAACCTGCCCCGCTCGGTGCGCGGGCCGATGCTGGTGGTCGTTCCGGTGCTGTTCGCGGTCTGGGCGCTGGCCGGCTTCTTCGGGGCGCTCGGCCCGGCGCTCGTGCGCGCCCTCATGAACACGTCGATCGTGGTCGGCGGTCTGGTCCTCTTCGTCTTCGCCCTCTTCGGGTCGATCGCCGTCCTGTTGCTGCGGAACACCGCCGCGCGGACCGTGATCCTGACCGGGATCGCCGCGCTGATCCTGGGCATGGTCGTCACGTTGGTGTCGACCATGGCCGAGTCCGTTCCCGGGTTCTTCGTCGGGCTCGCGCTCGGGGGCGTCGGCTTCGGCGCCGGTTTCCAGGGCAGCCTCAAGACCGTCATGCCGCTGGTCGAGGCGCACGAACGCTCCAGCGTGCTGTCCGTGCTCTACGTCGTCTGCTACGTCGGCTTCGGCCTTCCCACCGTGATCGCCGGCTTCCTCGTGGTCTACGCCGGCGGCGTGCCCCGGACCGCCGACGAGTACTCCGTCGCCGTCATCCTCCTCGCCCTCATCGCTCTGCTCGGAGTGCGCAGGGCGACGAGGATGTCGCCCGGCTGATGCCGGGAACGAGGCACCCGGGCGGGGCGCAGCCAGTAGCGTGGTGATCGAGCCGACGTCGCTCGTGGGAGCGCTGGCTTGCGCGCTGACGGCGCCGCACTCGATCCAGGGAGGCCGCGATGAGCCCGAAGGATGCCCAGCGCGACGCGAGTGGGACGTCGAGCGTCGAGAACCTCGACGTGAAGCTCGAGGTGATCGTCATCCCGGTGTCGGATGTCGACCGCGCGAAGGAGTACTACGAGCGGCTCGGGTGGCGGCTCGACCAGACACCTCCTGGCATCGTCCAGTTCACGCCGCACGGCTCGTGGTGCTCGGTGCAGTTCGGCTCGGAGTTGACCTCGGCGGCGCCCGGCTCGGCCAAGGCGTACCTGATCGTGTCCGACGTCGAGGCGGCCCGCAACGCCCTGGTCTCGGCCGGTGTCGAGGTGAGCGACATCTTCCACGTCGGCCCGAAGGGCCCGGTCGACGGGCTGGATCCCGAGCGGCGCAGCTACTTCTCCCGCGCCACGTTCCGCGATCCGGACGGCAACACCTGGCTGATGCAGGAGATCACGACCAGGCTTCCCGGGCGCGTCGAGGGCGGCGTGACGTCGTTCGGCTCCGCGACCGACCTGGCGAGCGCGCTCCGACGCGCGGCCGCCGCCCACGGCGAGCACGAGGAGCGCACCGGCGAGCGGGACGAGAACTGGCCCGACTGGTACGCGGCGTACATGGCGAGCGAGCAGTCCGGGGAGAAGCCGCCCGAGTGACGACGCGAGGCGTCGGGTCGGGTCGGTCGCTGGTGACGCCCCTCACGAACGCCCGGTGTCACAGCAGGTGACCCGTCGGCGTCTTGTGGGCGACGCAGGCGGGATCGGAGCGACAGGAGTGACGCATGGTCGGCGCAATTCCGGACGCTGGAAACGCAGTCCCGAGGCAGGACCGCGGACCCGACCCCGCTACCGACGCGTTCATCACCCACCGAAACCTGCTCTTCACCGTCGCCTACGAGATGCTCGGGTCGGCCGCCGACGCCGAGGACGTCCTCCAGGAGACCTGGCTACGGTGGGCGGACGTCGATCTGGAGACGGTGCGGGACCAGCGGGCGTACCTGGTCCGGATCGCCACCCGACAGTCACTCAGCCGGCTGCGTACGCTCGGCCGCCGCAAGGAGTCCTACGTCGGCTCCTGGCTGCCCGAGCCGCTGCTGACCACGCCCGACGTCGCCGAGGACGTCGAGCTGGCCGAGAGCGTCTCGATGGCGATGCTGCTGGTGCTGGAGACGCTCGCGCCGACCGAGCGGGCGGTGTTCGTCCTGCGCGACGTGTTCGATGTGGGCTACGACGAGATCGCCGAGGCCGTCTCGAAGAGCCCGGCTGCGGTCCGCCAGATAGCGCACCGGGCACGGGTGCACGTGGCGGCGCGCCGGCCGCGCGGGGTGGTCACCCCGGCCGAGACCCGGGGTGCGCTCGAGGCGTTCCGGCGGGCGGTCGAGACCGGCGACGTGCAGGGCCTGCTCGACATCCTCGCCCCGGACGTCGTGCTCGTGGGTGACGGCGGTGGTGTCCGGCAGGCGCTGCTGCGGCCCGTCGCCGGCGCCGGCAAGGTGGCGCGCCTGCTGGCCAGCCGGAAGGTCAGGATCGCTGCCATGTCGCTGGAGCCGGCCCACGTCAACGGCTACCCGGCGCTGACTCTCCGGCTGGACGGCCAGATCGACACGGTCGTCGCGGTACGCATCGACGAGGGCCTCATCACCGGCCTCTACGCCGTGCGCAATCCCGAGAAGCTGTCCCACATGCGGGGTGCGACCGCCCTGCGGCGCTGAGCCGGCGGCCCGCGAAAGAATCCCGCCGTCCCGGACATCCAGCGTCGTCCCCGCGCCCGTGGTCGCGGGCCGGGCCGACGGATCCGCCGGTTACCGTTGCCGGTGTGCGGGCGGCGGAGTCGGGCGAGACGATCGGGTTCTCGGTGCTCGGCTCGATCAGGGTCGTCCGCGCCGGCGCCGAGCTGCACCTGGGTGCCCGCCAGCAGCGCCTGGTGCTCGCGTTGCTGTTGGCCCGGGCCGGTGCACCGGTCTCCCTGGCCGAGCTGGTTGACCTGCTCTGGGACGAGGAGGCCCCGCGCAGCGCCGCGAACGTCGTACACCGGCACGTCGGGGTGCTCCGGCGGCTGCTCGAACCCGGCCTGCCCACCCGGTCGGCGGGCCGGCACATCCTCCGCGAGCTGTCGGGCTATCGGCTGCGCGCCGACGAGGAGTCCCTCGACCTGCTGAGGTTCCGGTCGCTGCACCGGCGGGCGGGGCGCAGCCTCCAGGACGGCGATCCGGAGTCGGCGCTGCGGCATTCCCTCGACGGGCTGCGGCTGTGGCGCGGCCGGTGCGCCGCGGGCCTGGAACCGGCCTCCCGCCTGCATCCCGCGTTCCTCGCGGTGGAGGCCGAACGCGCCGAAGCCGTGCGCGAGGCCGCCGACGCCGCCGAGCGCTGCGGCCGGATGAGCGCGGTGCTGGCGCCGTTGCGGCAGGCAGCCGAGCAGCACCCGCTCGACGAGTCGCTGCAGAGTCGGCTGCTGCTGGCGCTCGCCGCCGACGGCCGCCAGGCCGAAGCCGTGGAGATGTACCGGGTGGTGCGTCGCCGGCTCGCCGACGACCTCGGCATCGATCCGGGCGAGGAGCTGCGCGAGGCGTACGACCGGCTGCTGCACCAGCGCACCCGGCCGGCGCGTACCCCGGTGTCGTCGCCACTGCCCCGGCCCGCGCAGCTGCCCCCGGACCTGGCCTTCTTCACCGGCCGGGACGACCTCATCGCCGAGGCCCGCGCGGCGGTCGCCCGACCGGGCGGGCCGGCGGTGCTCGCCATCGACGGCATGCCCGGGATCGGCAAGACCGCTCTCGCCGTCCACCTCGCCCACCGGTTCGCCGTCGACTACCCGGACGGGCAGCTCTACGTCGACCTGCGCGGATACGACGGGCGAGAGCGGGCCATGAGCCCGTCCGAGGCGCTGCGCGGCTTCCTCGGCGCGCTCGGGATGTCCCAGGAGAGCATTCCGGCCGAGCTGCACGCCCAGGCAGGCATGTATCGGAGCAGCCTCGCCGGCCGACGCCTGCTGATCCTGCTCGACAACTGTCGGGACGCCGAGCAGATCCGGCACCTGCTGCCGGGCAGCCCCGGCTGTCTGGTGATCGTCACCAGCCGCAGCCGGCTCAGCACCCTGCTGACCATGGCCGGCGCCCACCCGTTGCCGGTCGGCCTGCCGAGCGTCGACGAGGCCCGCGCGGCGCTCCGGAAGCCCCTCGGCGCCGGCCGCGTCGCGGCGGACCCGGCCGCGATCGACGCCATCATCGCCAGCTGTGGCCGGCTGCCGCTCGCGCTGGCCGTGGTGGCCGCCCGCGCGGCGAGCCTGCCGCAGACACCAACGGCGCAGATCGCCGCCGAGCTGGCCCAGACGCCGGAGAGCCTGGACGGTTTCGACGGCGACGACCCGCGGACCGGCCTGCGTGCCGTCTTCTCCTGGTCCTACCAGGCGCTCTCCGCCGCGGCCGCCCGGCTCTTCCGGCTGCTGCCGATCCATCCCGGCCCCGACATCTCGATCGCCGGCGCGGCGGGCCTGGCCGGCGTCCCACTGCGCAGCGCCCGGGCACTGCTCGGCGAGCTGAGCCGCGCGCACCTGATCAGCGAGGACGTGCCGGGCCGATACCGCACCCACGACCTGCTGCTGGCCTATGCAACGGAGGTCGGTGAGGAGAACGACGACCCGGCCGAGCGGGCTGCCGCGGAGCTGCGCTGCCTGGAGTTCTACCGGGCCACCAGCTATCAGGCGCACCGACGGTTGTTGACCTCCGAGCACCACCCGATGATCGAGCCGGGGCCGGCCGAGACCCCGCTGAGCTTCGCCGGCCACGGCGACGCCATGCGCTGGTTCACCGCCGAGCGGCAGGTCCTGATCACGCTGGTCGGCCGGGCCGCCCGGCAGGGCCGGCACACCGAGGCCTGGCAGCTCGCCCTGGGCATGCAGCAGTTCTTCGATTTCAGCGGCCGGTGGGCCGACTGGACGACGACCGGCGTGGTGGCCCTTGCGGCCGCCCGGGCGGGCGGCGACCTGGTCGGACAGGCCCGGATGCACCGCAGCCTGGCCGGCGCGGCCTACTTCCGGCACGAGCACGACATCGCGGTCGGGCATCTCGATCAGGCGGTCGAGCTGCTCGCCCGGCTGGGCCTGTACGAGGAGATGACCCGGGCGAGGATCAACCGGGCGATGATTCTGAGTGCCCAGGGCCGACATGAGGAGGTCGTCCGGGCGCTGTCGGGGGCGTTGGGGCCAGGGACGGCCGGAGACGACAGACTGCTCGCGGACGTCCTAGTGATCATCGCGGCGAGCTACGTCGAACTGGGCCGGGAGCACGAGGCCGTGCGCTGCGCCGAGCAGGCGATGGAGCTGTCGCGCGCGGCGCGCTACCGGCTGGGCATCGCCGAGGCGTGGGAGGTGTTCGGCCGGGTGCACTCCGCCCGACGGGAGCTCGGCGAGGCGGTCGACTGCTGGCGTGCGGCGGCCGTCGCCTACCAGGAGGCCTCGGCCTCGGCGCCGGCCGCGGAGGTGCTGGCGCTGCTCGGCGACGCCCTCGCCGCCGCCGGCGACCAGGACGCCGCGGTGCGGGCGTGGCAGGAGGCGCAGGCCCTCATCCCGTACGCGCAGACCCGCACCGGGCGGCGGCTGGCCAGCCTGCTCGCGGCGGTCACGTCCCGTCCGTGACCGATGGCGTTCGGCGACGGCACTCGATTCGCACTTACGCGTCAGTCCATTCGCATCGCTCGTCCCTAGGCTCGTGCCGCATTCACCGTTGCTCCTGCCTGTGGGGGAGATGCCGTGCTGCGGGCACCCGAAGAATCACCGGCCGGCCGGGCCGAGCGCATGACCGCGCTGCACGCGGGCCACGCCCGTGCCGTGCTGCGCCTCCTGCTGGTGCTGACCCGCGGCCAGCGGCAGACCGCCGAGGATCTGCTCCAGGAGACGATGCTGCGGGCCTGGCGGCACCTCGACTCGGTGCCGGCCGAGCCCGAATCGGCCCGTCGATGGCTCGTCGCCGTCGCCCGGCGGCTCGTCATCGACGGCGTCCGGCTGCGCAGGGGCCGCCCGGCCGAGGTTTATCTCGTCGACATGACCTGGATTCCCGCTCGTGACGACACCACCGGCGCCGCGCTCGCGTCGTACGCGATCCGGCACGCGCTCGGCCGGTTGAGCCCGGCGCAGCGCAGTCTGCTCTCCGAGGTGTACCTGGTGGGGCGGTCACCGGAGGAGGTGGCGGGCCGGCTGGGAGTGCCGATCGGCACGGTGAAGTCCCGGACCCACTACGCGCTGCGCGCCCTGCGCACCGGCCTGGACGCGGCCTGAGCAGGGACGGCTCCACGACCCGACAGCCCGGCTCCTGAGCGGAAGCTCACACTGCCGCGACACGCGCCGTCTCGCGGTGGGAGCCCTGCCATGCTCTGGCGATCGTGGTAACCAGCCCCAGACGGATCGCCGCACCATGACCCGCACGCTCTCCTTCGCCGTCCTCGGCCCGGTGCGGGCCTGGCGTGGTTCGTCCGAGATCGACCTGGGCACCCGGCAGCAGCGGCTGATCCTGGCGTTGCTGCTCGCCCGGGCCGGCGGCGCGGTCAGCGTCGCCGAGTTGGTCGACCTGCTGTGGGAAGCCGACCCTCCGCCCAGCGCGGTCAATGTGGTGCACCGGCACGTCGGGATGCTCCGGCGGCGCTTCGAGCCGGGTCTGCCGACGCGGGCGGCGGGCTCGGTACTGATCCGTGACGGCGCCGAGTACCGGCTGCGGATCGACGGGGAGTCCCTCGACCTGCTGCGTTTCCGGCGTCTGGTCGCCCGGGCCGGCGGCAGCTCCGGCGAGCCGGCCGTGGAGCTCTACCGGGAGGCGTTGGCGCTGTGGCGTGACCGGTGCGCCTCGGGTCTGCAGGCCGGCGGCCGGGCCCACCCGGAGTTCGTCGCCGTCGACGGCGAGCGCTTCGCGGCAGCCCGCGCCGCGACCGACGCCGCGCTGCGGGCCGGATGCGTCCACGCGGTGCTGCCCGCGATCCGGCTCGCCGCCGAATACGAGCCGCTGGACGAGGCACTGCAGGCGCGCCTGCTGCTCGCGCTCGCCGCGGACGGGCGGCGGGCCGAGGCCCTCGCGGCGTATGCCGACATCGAGTACCGGCTCGCCGACGAGCTCGGCATCCAGCCGGGCGGTGACCTGCGTGCGGCCCGGGACAGCCTGTTCGACCACGACGCGTCGACCGACGGCTTCCGGTCGCGGCGCGGCGTCGGAGGCGCCGCGCTGGAGGTGTCGCGGTCCACCGGGGCCGAGCCGCCGGCGCAGTTGCCGGCCGACCACCCCTACTTCGTTGGTCGGCACAGCGTCGTGGCCGCCGCGAAGGAGCTGCTGGCCGGCGACCGGCCAGCCACCGCGCTGGTCATCGACGGAATGCCCGGCGTCGGGAAGACGACCTTCGCCGTGCATCTGGCCCATCAGCTGGCCGCACGCTACCCCGACGGGCAGCTGCACGCGGACCTGCGCGGTTTCGACTCCGGCGACTCGGTGATGACACCGGCGGAGGCGTTGCGCGGCTTCCTGTGGTCCCTCGGGGTGGCGCCGGCCGCCATCCCGGCCGAACTGCACGCCCAGGCCGGCCTCTACCGCAGCATCCTGGCCGAGCGCCGGATGCTGATCCTGCTCGACAACTGCCGTGACTGGGACCAGATCCGGCATCTGCTACCCGGCACCGGCGGCAGTCTCGTCATCGCCACCAGCCGCCGCCGGATCACCGGTGTCGCCGGCCCGGCGGGCACCCACCCGCTCCACCTCGACCTGCTGACCGATGCCGAGGCCCGGGAGTTGCTCACCCGACGACTCGGCGACGCGGCGGCAGTCGACCCGGACGCCGTCAACGAGATCATCGCGCGGTGCGGCCGGCTGCCGCTGGCCCTGGCGTTGGTCGCCACCCGCAGCGTCGGCCGGCCCGGACTCAGCCTGCCCGCGGTCGCCGGTGAGCTGGCCGAGGCCGACGGCCGGCTGGCCGGCTTCGGGGACGGGCACGCCGACCTGGAGTCGATCTTCTCCTGGTCCTACCGCGCGCTGACCCCCGAGGCGGGCCGGCTCTTCCGGCTGCTCCCGTTGCACCCGGCCGGAGGGCTGAGCACGGAAGCCGCCGCCGCTCTGGGCGGCCTGTCCCTGCGCTCCGCCCGCGGCCTGCTCGCCGAGCTCGGGGCGCAACTGCTGGTTGTGCCCGTCGACGGCCGGTGGGGAATGCACGATCTGCTGCGTGCCTATGCCGTCGAGCTCGGGGAGGAGCACGACGACGCGGCCGAGCGGGACGCCGCCGTCGAGCGGGTCCACGACCACTACCAGCTCAGCGCGTACGCGGCGCACCTGCCCTTGCTGCCGCAGGTGCCGCTGGCGCGGCCGGAGCCGTCCGGGCGCGGAATCACCGGGCGTGGGTTCACCGATCGTGCGGACGCGATGGCCTGGTTCGCCGCCGAGCAACGGGTGCTGACCGACATCGTGGCGCGGGCCACGGAGCGCGGACGGCCTCGCGCGGCGTGGCAGATCGCATTGGCCATGCAGAACTTCTTCCAGGACACCGCGCAGTTCACGCAGTGGGCGGAAGTGGTGAGCGCCGGGCTCGCGACGGCCGGGGACGACCCCGCCGCTCGGGCGCTGCTGCACCGCAGCCTCGCCGGCGCCTGCTACTTCCTGGCTGATCTCGACCGCGGGCTGTCCCACCTGGAGCACGCCCGGGCGCTCTTCGACCGGCTCGGTCGGCGCGCCGAGCAGGGCCACGTGGAGAACAACATCGCCGAGATCCGGTTGGACCAGCGGCGCTACCCCGAGGCGATCCGGCACGCCGAGGCCGCGCGGAAACTCTTCCGCGCCGAGGGCAACGTGCGGGGAGCCACCAACGCGCTGCTGGTCATCGCCCGGG
This sequence comes from Micromonospora sp. CV4, assembly GCF_003667455.1. Taxonomy (NCBI): domain Bacteria; kingdom Bacillati; phylum Actinomycetota; class Actinomycetes; order Micromonosporales; family Micromonosporaceae; genus Micromonospora; species Micromonospora sp. CV4. The sequence goes on from NZ_RCVI01000262.1 coordinate 9,551, forward strand.
CACAGGGCTGGCTGGGCAGGCACGGCACGGCGCTGGTCATGTTCGTCGAGGCGCGACGGCAGTTCGAGGCCCTCGGAGACCTGCACGGATTGGGCACCACCCAGACCTGGCTGGCGCACACGTACTCGATGATCGACGATCTCCCGCACGCGATGGCGACCTGGCAGCAGGCGATCGACACCTTCCGCGGCGCCCGGGCCCCCCACCACACCGCGGAGGTGCTCGTCGCCATCGGCGACTTCCACTCCGCCAACGGCGACCCGGCGCTGGCCGGGCGGGCGTGGAGCGAGGCCCTCGCCGAGCTCGACGGAACGGACTCGCCGATGGCCCGGCGGATCCGCGACCGGCTGCTCTGGCACCGGTGACCCGGACGCGGCGCCGGTGCGGCGCCGCGTCCGGGTCGTCAGCCTCAGTACCGGTAGGCGCGGATCACGGTCTGCTTGACCGTGTTGCCGCTGGTGTCCTTCGCGGCGGAGCGCAGCGAGACGAAGCCGGTGCCGGCCGGGTTGTGCACCCAGGCGACCGCCTTCTCGCCGGACCGCAGCACGGACAGCTTCCGCCAGGTCCGGCCGTCGTCGAAGGACGCCTCGACGGTCAGGCTCGTGGTCCGGCCCGGCGCCGCACCGACCTGACGGTCGAGCGAGATCGGGAGCGCGAACAGCCGGCCGGCCGGCGCCTTGTTGTCGATGTCGAGCTCCGGGGTGTACCGGATCGCCGTCATCGGCAGCTTCACCAGGTCGCCGTCCGGCACGTGCCCGGACTTGAAGGTCCACTCGGCGTCGACCACGGTCGACAGGGTGAAGGCCGGGTCGCTGCGGAAGGTCGCGGCCAGCCGGTAGTCACCCTTCGCCGCGGGCACGTCCCACGTCCAGGGCGTCTGGTTCGCGTCGCCGATCTTGACCCCGTTGCGGTACAGGTCCACCTGCACGCTGCCGCCGACGATGTGCCGGAAGCCCATGTGCCCGGCGCCGTCGCCGTGCAGCGGCCCCGGACCGCCCATCGTGTCGCCCCAGTAGCGGGTGGCGAACTGCTGGCCGAAGTTCGGCTCCGGGAAGACCGGGCCGATCACGCCGTTGGCCCACTTCACGGTGTACGTGCGCCCAGGCTTGTAGCTGGTCCACGGCGACTGGTAGTACGTGTACCCCTGCTGGGCCGAGGTCGACTGCCAGACCGCCTTCTTGTCCTGGTTGTAGTACTCCGTGATGGTGTTCGGCACGTCGTAGGTGAAGCTCGGCGGAGTCTGGCGGCCGTCGTTCGACCGGCTGATCGGCGAGTTGTTGGGGGCGTGCGCCACCGCGAGCCGTGCCACCGGCACGTCGGCCACGTCCGCGCTGATCCGGGAGCGGACCGTGGCGAAGTCGCCCGCGCGCAGCTTGCGGGTCAGACCGTTCATCATCTTCTCGGGCTCGTAGAAGTAGACCCGGTAGACGTACGGGCTGTTGTGCAGGCTGCCGTCCTGGGCGACCTGGCCCCACATGCCGTTGACGTAGGAGACGAAGCCGGGCGTCTTACCGGATCCGATCTGCGCGGTCCGCACGTGGTCGAACGGAACGTTCATCAGCACGCCGTACGGGTCGTTGCTGCCCCAGATCTGCGGCTGCTCGGTCCGGATCGTCCAGCCGGACTCCTGAAAGACCGCGGTGGCCTTCGGGTTCGGCACCGACACCGCGATCGGCTTCGCCAGGCGGGTGTCCACGGTGAGCGCCTGGTCCCTGCTCAGGTCGAGGCTCGGGCGCACCAGCGACGTGATCTGCGGGCCGTTCGGGTCGCCCGTCTGCAGGTAGGTCTGCACCAGGTAGCGGCCCGCGCGGACGCGGTGCGTGGCAACCGTGGGGTCGTCGAGCACCAGGAGGGTCTGCCGGTCCAGGTCGGTCAGGACGGTCACCCAGCCCTGGTCGGCCCGGGGCGCTCCGCCGTCCGGCCCGATGAGCTTGAGGGTCAGCTGGCGGCGGGCGATGTCGAGCGCGACCGGGGTCTGCACCTGCGTACCGCCGCCGGTGGCGGTCAGCTCACCACCGAAGTAGCGGTCGGGCAGGTTGGCGCCGGCCTGCGCGGTGACGGTCACGGTGGCCGTGCCGCCGGCCGGAACCGTCACCGAGGAGGCGCTGAGGCTGAACAGGCCCGCCGGCGCCGGGGCGCCGTCCGCGTCCTTGGCGTCGAGGGCGACGGCCAGGGTGCGGGCGGACGTGCCGCTGTTCGCGTACGTGACGGTGCGCGTCTGCGCGGCGGTGGTCCGCTCGAAGGCGACGCCGACCGGGCTCGCCGTGACGGTCTGCTGGATCGCCCGGGCGACGTCGAGGAAGCCCGCGCCCTGCTCGTAGACGCCGATGGCGGTGTTCGGCTGCGCGGCCGACATCAGCGTCGACTTGATCCGCTCCGGCGCCCAGTCCGGGTGCTGCTGGGTCAGGATCGCCGCCGCGCCGGCCACGTGCGGAGTCGCCATCGAGGTGCCGTTCATGCTGGTGTACTGCGGGTTCTCGTCGTCCGGCCACAGGTCGGAGGTCGAGCTGCGGGCGGCGACGATGCCGACGCCGGGCGCGGTGATGTCCGGCTTGATGCCGGCGTCGCCCGCACGCGGGCCCCGGCTGGAAAACTCGGCCAGCTCGCCCGTCTTGGTCACGGCCCCGACGGTCAGCGCCTCGTCCACGCTGCCGGGGGAGTCCACGGTGGACTCGCCGCCCGCGCCGTCGTTGCCGGCGGCGACGACGAAGAGCACGCCGTAGCGGTGGGTGAGGTCGGCCAGGGCCGCCTCGATCGGGTCGGTCCCCGCGCTGTCCGGGCCGCCGAGGCTCATGTTGGCGACCTTGACGCCCTGCTGCGCCACCCACGTCATGCCGGCCAGGATCGCCGACTCCGGGCAGCCCTCCTGGACGCAGACCTTGGCGCTGTAGAGGGACGCGCCGGGCGCCATGCCCTTGTACCGGCCCTGCGAGGCGTCCCCGCCGCCGGCGATCGTGGAGGCGACGTGGGTGCCGTGGCCGACCCGGTCGAGGGCGTCCGGGTCGGCGGTGAAGTTCTCCGCGGCGGCGACGCGGCCGGTCAGGTCGGGGTGGGTCTGGTCGACGCCGGTGTCGATCACGCCGACCTTCACCCCCGTTCCCGTCCAGCCGGCCTGCCAGGCCTGCGGCGCGCCGGTCAGCGGGACGCTGACGTCGAGGGAGGGCTGGCGCAGCCCGTCGAGCCAGATCTTGTCGAACCCGGGCCGCAGCTGCCGTTCGGTGCCACTGGCGGCGGTGAGGCTGTTCCAGAAGGACACCGCGTCGGCGCGGCTCTCCGCGACGGCGCTCGCCCCGGTGAGCTCCCGGGTGGTCCGGGCTCCGGCGAGACCGGCGGGGGTGGCGCCGCCGTGCTGGACGATGAGCGGCAGGCTGGCCCGGGTGTCGTCGTAGCCGAAGCGGACCAGCGTCGAGAGGTCGAAGAGCCGCTCGTCGAGCTTGCCCCGGTTGAGCAGGCCGACGGCGTCGGCGGGGATGACCCGCACGTCCTCGCCGGCGCTGTGGGTGATGAACGGGATCCGTTCCCGTCCCTTGCCCGGCACGACGTCGACAGCCGTCTGACCGTCCACCGTGCTGAGGTGGACGGTGTCGCCGGTGAGCAGAGTGACCGTCCGGGGCTTGGACGCGACCGTGGGTGTGGTCGCCGGCTTCGCGGCGCGGGGTTGCGCCGAGGCCGGCACACCACCCGGAGCCACCGCCGAGACGCCCAGCACCACCAGTGCCAGCGCCGATAACTTGCGAACTGAAGGCATCATGCTCCCTGGATGAACTCGAGAGGTATCCAGGTGTTCCGGACGTGACCGACGGGTGAAAGTTCATCCCGAGTGACGTGGATCACTATCGCTGGGCACCTCGGCGGGAGGTCGGCGTAGGCACGTCCGACCTCCCGCCGAGAAGCACCGGGTCCTCAGCTCACCGCCTGCCGCACCAGCGCGGCGATCCGCGCCTCGTCGTCGGCCGTCAGCTCGGTCAGCGCGAAGTAGCACGACCACATGGTGCCCTCGTCGAGGTTCGCCTGGTCACTGAAGCCGAGCGTCGCGTACCGCGTCTTGAACTTCGCCGCGCTCTGGAAGAAGCAGACCACCTTGCCGTCGCGGGCGTACGCCGGCATGCCGTACCAGAGCTTCGGGGTGAGGACCGGCGCGTTCGCCTTGATCACGGCGTGCAGCCGCTCGGCGATCAGCCGGTCGGGCTCGGCCATCTCGGCGATCTTCGCGAGCACGTCGGGCTCCGTGTCGGCCTTGGCGCCCCGCCGGGCGCGCGTCTTCAGCTCCTTGGCGCGCTCCTTCATCGCGCCGCGCTCCTCCTCGGTGAAGCCGTCGTACTGCTCGCCGTTGGCGGTGGTGGTCTTCGTCGTGGTCGACATGTCAGATGTCCTCTCGGTGATCGTGGCGTCGGGTGGTACTGGTCGGTGAAGCGGTCACGGGTCAGGGACCGGTCACCACGCGCCCGCCTGCTGACGGGTCGGCGCGTTGAGCCGGTTGAAGGCGTTGGTGATGGCGATGTTGAGCAGCAGCGCGGCCAACTCCTTCTGGTCGAAGTGCTTGGCGGCCAGGTCCCACAGCTCGTCCGGCACCGGGTCCGGCCGGTCCGCGAGCCGCGTCACGGCCTCGGTCAGCGCCAGCGCGGCGCGCTCCTCGTCGCTGAACCAGGGCGTCTCCCGCCACGCGGCGACGGCGTGCACCTGGTCGGCGGTCGCACCGTGCTGACGGGCCTGGTGGGCGCCGCCGGCCACACACGGGCCGCAGCCGTTGATCTGGCTGGCCCGCAGGTGGCTCAGCGCCAGCAGCCTGCCGTCCAGCCCGCCGCCCGCGACCGCCCTGTTGACGGCCATCAGGGCCTCCATCGCGTCGGGGAGCAGAACCGCCGGGTTCGGCATGCGCTCGGTCGACATCGCTTCTCCTTCGTCTTCGTCGTCCGTGTTCCTGACGGGAGTCATCCGACCACCGGCGTGCCGAAGCACGCGCGGTCCGTGGGACACCGTGGGACACGAAGACCCCTGTCCAGCAGGGCAGACGCAGCGCCGATCCGCTCGCGCGGGCCGGGACGGTACGGTGTTGCAGGTGTCCAGCCCCCAGGAGCGACTGGTGGCTCAGCTGGCCCGGATCAAGGAGCTGAGCGGGCTCAGCCTGCGCTCCCTCGCCCGTGAGTCGGGCCTGAGCAGCTCGTCGCTGTCCCGGTATCTGACCGGTCGGCTGGTGCCGCCGTGGGAGGCCGTCGTGGCGCTGTGCCGGGCCGTCGGCCGCGACCCCCGGCCACTGCGCGCGGTGTGGGCCGAGGCGGCTCAGGCCGGCCCGGCACCCGTCCCACGCCGCAACGACCTGCCGGGCGACCTGTTCGACTTCACCGGGCGGGAGGCGGAGTCGGCGCTGGTCGAAGAGTTGCTGCGGACCGCCGGAGCAGTCGCGGTCGACGGCATGCCGGGCGTCGGCAAAACCAGCCTGGCCGTGCACGTGGCCCATCGGCTCGCCCCGTCGTACCCGGACGGCGGGCTCTACCTCGACCTGCACGGCTTCACCCCGGGCCAGGAGCCGCTGGAGCCGCAGGCGGCGCTGGGCCGGCTGCTGGGTGCGCTGGATGTCCCGCAGCCGCCGGCCAGCGCCGCCGAACGCGCGGCGCTCTGGCGGTCGGAGCTGTCCCGCCGGCGGGTGCTCGTCGTGCTCGACAACGCGCTCGACGCGGAGCAGGTGCGCCCACTGCTGCCCGGCGCGGGAAAGTCGACGGTCCTGATCACCAGCCGCCACCGGCTGGTCAGCCTGGACGGCGTGCCGCCGGTGTCCCTGGAGCCACTGGCCGACCGTGACGCGGCGAGCCTGTTCGGCCGGGCGGCCGGGGTCGCGCTCACCGAGGAGGAAGCGGTCGGTCAGGTGCTGCGGCAGTGCGGCGGACTTCCGCTGGCGCTCCGGATGGCCGGCGCACGGCTTCGCCACCGCCCGGGCTGGACGGTGGCGGTGCTGGCCGAGCGGCTGCGCGACACCGCCAACCGCTTCGACTCCGTGTTCGGCATGTCGCTGCGGCAGCTCGACGCCGTGCAGCGCCGCATGTTCCGGCTACTGGGCGTGCTGCCGGGCGCCGACTTCGACGCGGCGGTGGCGGGCGCGCTCGCCGACCTGCCGCCGGCCCGGCTCGGCGCGGTGCTGGAGGAGCTGGTCGACGCCCACCTGATCCAGGAGCTGTCGCCCGGGCGGTACCGGATGCACGACCTGATCCGGCAGTACGCGGCGGACCTCGCCGCCGATGAGGAGCCGCAGGCTGAAGCCGCCCTGCGCCGCGTCCTGAGGCACTACCTGGCGCAGGCGGTCGCCCACGACCGGACGCTGCCCTCGCCGTACCGCAAGGAACCGTCACCGGGCGATCCGGCGGCGGCCGTGGCCTGGTTCGATCTTGAGTACGTCAACCTGATCGCCGCATTCGACGCCGCCGTGCGGCTCGGCATGGACGAGGTGGTGGCCGACCTGCCGCAGGCCATGCGGGTCTGGTTCTTCCGGCACCGCGGCACCGACGACCAGGCACGACTGCTCGAAGCCGGCGCGGCCGCCGCGGCACGTCTCGGCCGCGACCAGGAGCGGGCCGCGCTGCTCGCGGACCTGGGCTACACCCGTGCCGCCGCGGGACGCCTCACCGAGGCGCTGTCCGCCTACGAGTTGGCCGAGCGGTCCGGGCCGGACGACGACGACCTGGCGGCCGGTCTGGCGCTGCGCATCGGCCTCGTCCGCCGGGATCTCGGCGACCTCGAAGCGGCACAGGCGCGCTTCCGGCGGGCACACGAGCTGTTCGAGAAGATCGGGCGGCGCGCGGGGCAGGCCCAGGCGCTGGCCTTCGACGGATGGGTGACCCTACGCCTCGGGCGCCACAGCGAAGCCGTCGAACTCGCCCGGGCCTCGATCGCCCTGGCCGACGGGCCCGCCCGGATCACCGGGCTGGTCACCCTCGGCGTCGCACTGGCTGCGCACGACCCGGCGGAGTCACTGCGGACGCTGCACGACGCGTTGCGGCTGTCCGAGCAGAACAACCTGCAACACAACCAGGCGTGGTGCCACAACTATCTCGGCGTCGCGCTGCGAATCATGGGTTCGCCCGAGGAGGCTCTCGAACACCACCGGCGTGCCTTCGAGTTGCTGGAACCGCTGGCCGAGGTGCAGATGGAGATCGACTTCCTGCACACCCACGCCGAGACGTCCCGCGTGGCGGGTCGCCGTGACGAGGCGCTCGCGCTGCTCGACCGCACCATCTTGCTCGCCCGTGAGCTGGGCCGGCCGCACGACGAGCAGCTCGCCCGTGCGGCGCGCGACGCCGTACGCGCCGGCTGCTGACGGACTACGTCGTCTCCTGCGACGTCGAGGACCGCGCCGAGGCGATGGTCCGCCCACGCTCCGATTCGGGAAAGCGGTCGAGCATGACCCGCACCTCCTCAGCGCTCACGTTGGCGCCGAACAACTCGCTGCCCGGTTCGAGCCGTACGCCCTCGGCGAGGGGACCGGCGACGACCGGATCGAAGCCGAGCGCGTCGACGAGGGACGCGACCAGCGCGAGGTCGGCGGCGTCGTCGCCGGCGATCGCGATGGCCTTGCGGCCGGCCGCTCCGGCCGGCCGCGCCTCATCCTCCAGATCGTGATACCCCATGTGGTTGAACGCCTTGACGACCCGGGCGTCGGACAGGAACGCCTGGACGGTCTCGCTCGACGAGGTGCGCGGGTTGGTGAGGTCGTCGCGGATGCCGTCGACCTCCCACCAGTAGTTCATCGCGTCGACGACGAGCTTGCCGCGCAGCGTCTCGGCGGGAACGTTGCGGTACTTGCCCAATGGAAGGGCGAGGATGACGACATCGGCGCTGGCCGCGGCGTCGGCCGCGCTGGTGGCGACCGCCCCGGGCGTGAGCACCTCGACGGTGAGGGCGATCTTCGCCGGGTCACCGGAGCCGGCGACGAGCACCCGGTAGCCGGCGGCGACGGCGAGTCGAGCGAGCACGGTGCCCACCTTGCCGGCGCCGAGGACAGCGAGGGTCTGTGGCCTGTTCCGGCCGTTGCCGTTCATGTCTTCCTTCCGGGGTGCCGAGGCGGTGTTCGAGGGGTGGGTCAGCTGGCCAGGATGTCACGGACCAGGGGGATCACCTTGGTGCCGTACAACTCGACGGCACGCATCCGGGCACTGACCGGCTGGGCTCCCGCCGTGTAGATGAGGTCGAAGCGGCCGACGCCGACGCTGCGGATCGCCCCGGCGATGCGGCGGGCCACGGTCTCCGGTGAGCCGATGTAGAGGGAACCGTGCTCCACCTCGGCGTCGAACTCCTGGCGACGGATCGGCGGCCAGCCCCGCAGCCGCCCGATCCGGTCCCGCATGACCCGGTAGTGCGGCCAGAACAGCTCCTTCGCCTCCTCGTCGGTGTCGGCGATGAAGCCGGGGGAGTGCATCCCGACCGGGTGCGCGGTCGTGCCGAGCTGCTCGGCCGCCCGCCGGTAGAGGTCGATGTAGGGCGCGAAGCGCTCGGGAGCCCCACCGATGATGGCGAGCATGAGCGGGAGGCCGTACCGGGCGGTACGCACGACCGACTGCGGCGACCCCCCGACGCCCACCCAGGTGGTGAGGTGACCCGACTCCGTCTTCGGAAAGACGTCCGCGTTCTCCAGCGGAGCCCGTTTGGTGCCGCTCCAGGTGACCGGCTGCTCGTCCAGCAGCTTCACGAACAGTTCGATCTTCTCCTCGAACAGCACGTCGTAGTCGCGCAGGTCGTAGCCGAACAGGGGGAACGACTCGGTGAACGAGCCGCGACCGAGGATGACCTCGGCCCGGCCGTGCGACAGCGCGTCGACCGTCGCGAAGCGCTGGAACACCCGGACCGGGTCGTCCGAACTCAGCACGGTCACCCCGGAGGCGAGCCGGATCCGCGACGTGCGGGTGGCGATACCGGCCAGCACGGTCTCCGGCGTCGACACCGAATATTCGGGCCGGTGGTGCTCGCCGAGGGCGATGACGTCGACGCCCAGTTGGTCGGCGAGCACCGCCTCGTCGACGACCTGCCGGATGGCGGCAGCGTAGGAGATCGGCTTACCCGAGTCGTCCTCCGGTACGTCGCCGAAGGTGTCGAGGCCGAACTCGAGGTCAGACATTGGTGGGCTCCTTCGCCAGCAGCTCCCGGACCCGCGGCGCGACCTCGCTGCCCAGCAGCTCGATGGTGCGCGCGCGTGCCTCGCGAGGCAGGTGCATGATGTCGTATTTGAGGTCGAAGCGGCTCAGTCGCAGATCGCGGGCCATTGTGGCGATCTTCCGCGCGACCGTCTCCGGTGACCCGACGAACAGCGCGCCGTGGTCGATCTCGGCCTCGTAGCGCGCGCGGTCCGGCTTGTAGAAGCCGCGCTCCTCGGCGAGCGCCGCCACGACCGGCTGCCAGTACCGCCACCACGTCTCCACCGCCTCCTCGTCGGTGTCCGCGACGAGGCCGAGCGAGTGTTGCCCGATCGGCTGGACAGTATGCCCGGCCTGTTCGAGCGCCCGGAGATAGAGATCGACGTTGCCGGCGAAGCGCTGCGGGCGCCCGCCGATGATCGCCATCATGAGCGGAAGCCCGTAGCGGGCGGCGCGGACCACCGAGTTCGGGCTCCCGCCGACGCCGATCCACGTCGGGATGCCGCCTGTCCGCATCCGCGGGTGCAGCCGCTGCCCGGTCAGGGGGCTGCGCACGGTTCCGGACCAGGTGACCGGTTCGTCCCGCTGGAGCCGTACGAAGAGGTCGAGCTTCTCCTCGAACAACCGCTCGTAGTCGGCCAGGTCGTAGCCGAACAGTGGGAACGACTCGGTGGCCGACGCCCGGCCGAGAACGATCTGGGCCCTGCCGTTGGACACCGCGTCGAGGGTGGCGAACTCGTGGTAGAGCCGTACCGGATCGTTCGTGCTGAGCACCGTGACCGAGGTGCCGAGGCGGATCCGCTGCGTCGCCGTCGCGATCGCCGCGAGCAGCACCGGCGTGGCCGAGTCGTTGTGGCCCTCGCGGTAGTGCTCACCCAGGCTGAACACGTCGAGGCCGACCGACTCCGCGAGCCGCGCCTCGTCGACGAGCAGTCGCACGGTCTCGGCGTCGCTCAGGACGCGGCCGCCATCGGTGGCGACCTCCCCGAACGAGTTGAGCCCCAGTTGGAAACCTTCGGCCGTCATGTCTCCTCCTCGGACCGTCCCACCCGTTGACCTCCGGAAGAGGCCTGAGCGGTTGACGCGTCAATGATGCTAACCTGCCAATTGACACGTCAACCAAGGAGACGTAGATGACAAGGGCCACACCCGAGCGGCGGAGAGGACGCCAACTGCCGACCGCGGAGGAGCTACGGATCTGGCGGGACTTCATCGAGACGACGGCGGCACTCCGCTCGCAGCTCGCATCCCGCCTCCAGGTCGAGTCCTCGCTCTCGCCCGGGGACTACGCCGTCCTGCTCGCGCTCAGCGAGGCGCAGGACCGGCAGATGCGCTCGTCCGAACTCGCGACACACATCGGTTGGGAGCGGAGCCGCCTCTCCCACCACCTCGGGCGGATGGAGCGGCGCGGCCTCATCCGCCGTCAGGAGTGCCCCACCGTTCCCCGGGGGGCGGAGGTGCTGCTCACGCCGGTCGGAGCCGAGGCGTTCCAGGGGTCCACCGTTCCGCACCTGCGCGCCATCCGCGAACTCTTCGTCGACGCCCTCACACCGGATCAGCTCGTCGCGGCGGGCGAGATCGCGGGAGCGCTTCGCGCGCGTCTCGACCCGCACGACGAGGAATGAGGGAGGCGAAGATTCGCGGCCAGGAGCAGTGCCGCGAGCACCTGGGGCGTCAACTCGCTCGCAGGGGCGCGAGGGCCTGACTCCAGGCCACGACCTGATCGAGGGTCAGGTTCAGCGCGTCGCGCTGGAAGTCGTTGGGCTTGAAGACGCTGTAGTTCTCGAAGTCGGTGAAGAGCGACAGCGCCACCTGGGACCGCACGTCGGCCAACTGCAGCTCGGCGGAGATCAGCCGTAGGTGCTCGACGGCTCGTGCGCCGCCCACCGAGCCGTAGCTCACGAACCCGACGGCCTTGTTGTTCCACTCGCTGTAGAGGAAGTCGATCGCGTTCTTCAGCGCGCCGGACGTCGAGTGGTTGTACTCCGGCGTCACCATGACGAATCCGTCGAACGACGCGATCTTCCTGGCCCACTCCAGCGTGTGCGGTTGCTGGTACTGGCCCATCGACGGCGGGTACACCTCGTCCAGGTGCGGCAGCTTGTAGTCGAGCAGGTCCACGAGCTCGAACTCGACATCCGTGCGCTGCTTGGCGATGTCGTACACCCACTGGCCCACGGCCGCGCCGTTCCGTCCCGGCCGGGTGCTGCCGATGATGATGCCGATCCTGGTCATGTTCTGTTCCTCCTCGTCGACCACCGCACGGGCGCCGACCTCAAAGAGCTCGCCCAGGCTCTGCTGAGTGTCGCCACGGAATTCCCCGCTGGGGCCAGGAGTGCTACGGCCGGGAGCCGGTGCGCGGCGGTGGCGCCAGCACCGCAGGCTCGGTGCTGGCGCCGACCGCGACAGGTCAGCCCTTGGCTTGCCGCTTGGCCATCTGCGGCTCGGTGCCCTTGCCGACCTTGCGCAGCGCCTGCCGGAGCTGGTCCTCGGTCATCTTCGAGTTGCCCTCGATGCCCGCATTGTGGGCCTGTTGGCGCATGTCGTGGAGCTTGTCGCGGTCCGCCATGTCGCTCTCCCCTCAACCACGGCACAGGTGCGCTCCGCACCTGTCTGATCGCTGGCTTCCCGAGCGCATCCGCGGCAAACCGCCACCATGAGCCCGGCGCGTGACCTCGTTTGCCGGCACGGCGCCTGGGAACTCGACCGCTTCAACGGCGAGAGGAAGGTCGGACGGTGAACGACAACGAGTTCCTCACCCTGGTGGCGACGCGATCCGGGATGTCGTCGGAGCAGGCGACCGCCGTCACGCAGGCCACGCTGACCACCCTGGCCGAACGGATCGACGGCGGGGAGGCGCGCGACCTGGCCGGCCAGCTTCCCGCGGGGCTGCGGGCGTACGCCTTCGCCGGCAGCGAGACCGCGGAACGGTTCGGCCTCGACGTCTTCGTCGACCGGGTCAGCGGCCGGGCGGACCTCGACGCGGACGCGGCGAAGGACGGCGTGACGGCGGTCTTCGACGTCCTCCGGGACGCCCTCGATCCCTCCGGTTACGAACAGGTGGTCACCCAGCTGCCGGCGGAGTACGGAGACGTCGCCGACCAGACCGCGCCGTTCGTCCGCCGGCAGGCCTGACGGTCGCCCGACCACGCGGTGGCGACTCCGGCCGGCGCGATCGTGGACGGCCGACCGGCCGGGAGTGATCAGCGGCGCCGCAGTGACGGGTCGAGCAGGGCGGGCGGGGTGTCGAACTTCTCCTGTGGGGCAAGGTCGACGCCGGGCGGGACGATCGCGTCGATCGCGTCGAGCACGTCAGCGGTGAGCACGGTGTCCGCGGCGGCGAGCTGCGAGTGCAGGTGGTCCATGGTGCGGGGGCCGATGATCGCGCTGGTGACGGCGGGGTGTGCGGTGACGAACCCGAGCGCGAGCTGGATCATCGTCAGGCCGGCCGCGTCGGCGACCTTCGCCAACTGCTCGACGGCGTCGAGCTTGGCGCGGTTGGTGGGGATGGTGGTGTCGAAGCGCTGCGGCATGAACGCGGAGCGGTTGGTGGTGATCTCGTGACCCTCGCGGATCGCGCCCGACAGCCAGCCCGAGGCGAGCGGGCTCCACGCCAGCACGCCGAGTCCGTACTGCTCGGTCACGGGCAGGACGTGGGTCTCGGTTCCGCGCTGCAGGATCGAGTAGCCGGGCTGTTCGGTGACGTACCGGCTCAGGTGGTTCTCCCGGGCGGCCCACTCGGCCTGCACGATGCGGTACGCGGGGAAGGTCGAGGAGCCGAAGTAGCGGAGCTTTCCGGCACGCTGGAGGTCGGTCAAGGCTGAGAGCGTCTCCTCGTCGCTGGTCCTCGGGTCCCACCGGTGGATCTGGTAGAGATCGACGTGGTCGACGCCCAGACGGCGCAGGCTGTTGTCCAACTCGGTGACCAGCCAGCGGCGCGAGCTGCCCTGCTGGTTGCGCTCGTCGCCCATGGGCATGCCCGCCTTCGTGGCCAGCACGATGTCGTCGCGGCGGCCGGCGATGGCCCTGCCGACCATCTCCTCCGACTCGCCCTGGCCGTACATGTCGGCGGTGTCGACGAGGTTGATCCCGGCTTCGAGGGCGGCGTCGACGATGGCGGTGGCCTCGTCCTGGGTCGTCTGGCCGATCCTGCCGAAGTTCATCGCGCCCAGCGCGAGAGAGCTGACCTGGACACCGGTGCGGCCCAAGGTGCGGTACTGCATGACGTGTTCCTTCACTGCTCGGTGACGTTGGGGTGGTGACGCTGGCTTGGTCGTCCGTCCCTGCTCTGGCATCATGAGGAAACGGAACCTTGCTCCGTTAAACGATACGGAACGGCGTTCCGTTTAGCAAGGCCGGTGACGGAAGGAACAGCGTGGCGACCCAGGCTGACAGGAGTGCGGGCGCGTCCCAGCGCAAGCGGGCCGATGCCGTACGCAACGAGAAGACCCTGCTCGACGCGGCCGCCGCGGTCTTCGTGACATCCGGCGTCGAAGCGCCGGTACGCGACATCGCGGCCAGGGCCGGCGTCGGGACGGGCACGATCTACCGACACTTCCCGACACGCGCAGATCTGATCATCGCCGTCTACCGGCACCAGGTCGAGGCCTGTGCCGAGGCCGGTCCGGCCCTGCTCGCGAGCAGCGCCACCCCGCACGCCGCCCTCGGGCGATGGATCGACCTCTTCGTCGACTTCCTGGTCACCAAGCGCGGGCTCGCCGGCGCGCTGCAACCCGACAACGCCGGCTTCGACACGCTGCACGCCTACTTCCTCGACCGCCTCGTGCCCGTGTGCACCCAACTGCTCGACGCCGCAGCGGAGGCCGGCGAGATACGCCCCGGTACGCACGCGTACGAACTGATGCGCGGCGTCGGCAATCTCTGTATCGGCGCCGACAGCGACCCCAACTATGACGCCCGGCGCCTGGTCGAGCTGCTCATCGCTGGGCTGCTCCGACAGCGGTAGTCACCGGCCGTGGCGGTCGTGGCCGCACCGGAACCGGCTGCGACGACGGCGCGACCTGGCTGGGCACGGCCGCGCTGGTCCAGGCACCGGACCCGGGCACGGCCCGCGCCGTCCTGACCCCGGACGGCTACGCGGACATCGAGGTGCGCAGGTGGGCGTTCGGCGGGCGACCGGCATGATCCGAGGACGGCGGTGCGCTGCCCTCGTGGTCCGGCCCGGGGTGGACGGCGACCCGCCGCCGTCCACCCCGGACCCGGCCGTGCGTCAGGCGATCCGGTAGGCCCGCTGGATCGTCTGCGTCACCGTGCTGCCGGCGGTGTCGGTGGCCGTCATGCGCAGCGACACGAAGCCGGGCCGCCGCGGATGGGTGATCAGCGCGACGCCACGGTGGACCGGCAGGGCGACCCACGTCCTGCCGTCGTCGAACGACGCGGAGACGGCGAGCGTCCGGTTCGGCGCGGCCGCCGATCCCGGGTGCCGGTCCAGCGCCACGGGGACGGCCATGGTCCGGCCGGCCCGGGCCGTGTTGGTGTCGTCCAACGCGGGCGTCGGCCGGGCCGTCGTCAAGGGCAGCGGCTCCGGTTTCGACGTGTGCGCCGAGGTGAAGGTCCAGGCCACCGAGACCGACGTCGAGAGGGTGTCCGGCGCGCCGCGGGTGACGGTCGCCTCCAGGCGGTAGGTGGCCTTGCCGGCGGGCACCGGGAAGTCCGCGTACGAGCCGTCGGCGGTGGCGATCTCCTTGCCGTTCCGCGACAACCGGTAATGGACCTGGAGGTCGTCACGGCTGGCGGGGCGGCCGGAGGCGTCGCCGAAGAGGGGCGGCGACGCGACCGAGATGGTGTCCCCGTCGCGGCCCGCGTAACCGAGCGGCGACCAGGCCGGGGGCTGGGTCACCGTGGGCCCGAAGGGCGCCGCGTTCCAGGTCTGGTGGTAGGTCCGACCCGCGCGGAAGGTGGACTCCTGGGTGGTGACGTTGTCGCCCTCGACGAACGTGGACGTCCAGACGAGGCCGCCGTCGGTGTTGTGGTATTCGGTGGCGTGGAACGGCAGGTCGAACGAGGTGCTCGAACCGATCGGGCCCGGGCCGCCGGGGGAGGCCGCACGGTGGAAGCGGGTGGCGGTCGCCGCGCTGGACTGGCTCCGGTAGGTGGTCTTGACGGTGGCCAGGTTCTTCGGGGAGAGCTTGCTGGTCAGGCCCGTGAACATGTCGCCCTGGCGCACGTATGCGAGGTCGTACGTGTAGGGGCTGTTCCGGAACGTCCCGTCCGGGCCCGGGCGGGCGAGCCCGACGCCCAGTGTCGCCGCGAACTCGGGCGCCGTGACGGCGGGCCCGATCCGGCCGAAGAAGACGTCCGCGAACGACACCCCGCTGAGCTGGACCCCCGGGTAGCGGAAGTTGTCGTTCCAGTTCGCGCTGACGTTGATCGAGAGCGCCGCGGCGTCCCGCTGGGGCACGGTCAGCGAGACCGGCCGGGCGGTGCGGGCGTCGAGCGCCTCGGTGACCGGGCCGCGTACGTCCAGGACCGGCTGCACGAGCAGGCTCGACGCACTGCCGTCGTGGATCGTGCTGTAGAGCGCGTAGCGGCCCTTGGGCAGCCGCATCGTGCCGCCGCCGGGTTGCCCGCCGAGGGTGGTGAACTCGCCGGTGGTCAGGTTCGCCGCCACGGTCTCGTACTCCGTGGCCGGCCTGCCGTCGCGCCCCGTGTGGTCGAGCCGGACGTCGTAGCTCTCGATCTCCCGGTTGAGCGCGAACGGCGTCCGTACCCGCAGGTCGCCGGCGCCGGTCGCGGTCACCGCGCCCGGGTAGAGGCCGTCGGCGGCGTCCACCCGGGTGTCCACGGTGACCGTGGCCTCGGCGCGGCCGCCGGCCGGCACGACCAGGGTGGCCGGGCTGACGGTGATCATGCCGGCGGGAGCCGGGGTGACGCTGAGCGAGAGACTGACCGGGGTGGTGCCGGTGTTGCGGTAGCCGATGACGCGGGTGAACGGGGTGTCGTCGGCGTGGGGCCAGCGCTGGACCGGGAAGTCGATCGCGGCGACGTCGGCGGCGACGGGCTGGGCGACGGCACGACCGACGTCGACCCTCCCGGCGCCCTGCTCGTAGAGGCTGTCGGCGCCGGCCGGCTTGGCCGAGCCCATCAGGGCGGCCTTGAGCTGGGCGCCGGACCAGTCCGGGTGGCGTCCGGCGAGGATCGCGGCCGAACCCGCCACGTGCGGGGTCGCCATCGACGTGCCCGACATGGGGGCGTAGTCGCCGCCGGGGGCGGCCGCCACGATGTCGACGCCGGGCGCGCTGATCTCGGGCTTGATGTGGTTGTCGCCGACGCGGGGACCGCGGCTGGAGAAGTAGGCCCGTTGGTCGTCGGCGTCGACCGCGGCGACGGCGAGGGCGTCGTCAGCGGAGGCCGGCGTCATGACCGACTTCGGCTTGCCCTCGTTGCCGGCGGCCACCACGAAGAGGGTGCCGTACCGGTGGCTGAGGTCCTGGACCGCGGTCTCCAGCGGGTCGAGAGCCGGCGTGTCCGTGTCGCCGAGGCTCAGGTTGATCACCCGGGCCTGCGGCGCGGCCCACTGCATCCCGGCGATGATGTCCGAGTCCTGGCACTCCGTGGTGGCGCAGACCTTGCCGACGACCAGCTTCGCGCCCGGTGCCACGCCGCGGTACCGGCCGCCGGAGGCGGCGCCGCTGCCCACGATGGTCGACGCCACGTGGGTGCCGTGGCCGACCGTGTCGCCGGGGTCGTTCCCGCCGGTGAAGTCGTGGATCGCGGCGATCTGCCCGGCGAAGTCGGGGTGGCTGGCGTCGATGCCGGTGTCCAGTACCCCGACGGTCACGCCGTCACCGTCGAAGCCCGCCTGCCAGGCCGTCGGCGCGCCGATCTGCGGCACGCTGCGATCGAGGGAGACGCGGCGCTTGCCGTCCAGCCAGATCTGGGTGATCCCGGCGGCGAGCGCACGTGCCGACGACGTGCCGCGGGTGAGTGACGACCACAGCTCGGCCCGGTCGTCCAGGCCCGCTCGCACGGCCAGCGCGTGCGCGGCGGGCAGGTCGGCCCGTACCCGCGCGGCTCCGGCTGCGGCGGACCGCGCCTGCGCCGCCATGTTCTCCGGGTACGTGACCAGCAGCGGCAACTCGGCCGTCCGGTCGTCGTAGCCCAACTCGCCGAGCGCGGTGAGGTCGAACAGCCTCCGGTCGAGCCGCCCGTCGCGCAGCATCGGCATCGCGTCGACCGGGATGACGTACTGGTGGCCGGCCTCCCGGCTGCTCACGAACCGCATGCCGGCCCGTCCCGGTCCCCGCTCGATCCGCGGTTGGCCGCCCGCGTCCAGCGACACCCGGTCCCCGGTGATCAACGTGAAGGTGCCGCGCGGTCCGGAGACCGCCGCCGCCGGCTTCTCCTGCGCGTCCGCTGGAGCGGCCGTGAGGCCCGCCGCCGCCAGCGCTGTCGCGAGCACCCCGGCTGTCAGGGCGCGTCGTTGCCGTCGTCGCACATCGTCCTCTCCGCCACGGGCCTCTCCCGGGGCGGCACGATGACGCCTGGCACGGTCGGCGGGTTGATCATTTGGTGTGTGACGGTCGCCACAATCGCACACCGCGCGGGCGCGACCCGGTCCCCCTCCCGGTTACATGCGCCGGTGACCACGGGACGAGACCTCGGAAAGCGCAGGTCAGATGCGTGACGCCGAGGAGTTCGACGCCCTCTACGCGGCCTGCGCCGGCCGGATCGTGGGTCACGTCTATGCCCTCACCGGTAACCGTAGCGAGGCGGAGGACGCCGTCGCCGAGGCCTTCACCCGGGCCTGGCAGCGTTGGCCGACGGTACGCGAGGCGGACAGCCCGGAGGCGTGGGTCCGCCGGGTCGCCTCTCGAGCCGCGGTGAGCAGCTGGCGCAAGACGTTCAAACGGATCCGCGCGCACCGTCGGGCCGCCGTCGACCAGAGCGTGCCCGGACTCAGCGAGGACCATGTCGCCCTGCTCCAGGCGCTGCAACGGCTGAGCGCCAACCAGCGCCGCGCCGTCGTGCTGCACCACCTGAACGATCTCAGCGTCGCCGAGGTCGCAGCCGAGATGCAGGCGCCCATCGGGACCGTGAAGACGTACCTCGCCCGCGGCCGGAGAGCCATGGCCGGAATGCTGGACGAGGCGCGGCAGGAGGAAACCTCCCATGACTGATCCGCACCAGGACCTGACGGCGATCGCCGACGCGGTCCGCCGAGTCACGACGCTGCCCGCGGCGGGCACGTTGCGCCGCCGTGGCGAGCGCCGCCGGCGGCGCCGAACCGCCGCCTACGGGGCGGGGCTGGCCCTGCTGGTCGTGACCGCTGGCGTCGCCCTGCTGCCGGCACGAGACCAGGCGCCGGACCGGGCTGCCGGCCCTGCGGGCTCGGTCCCGCCGTCGGTCGTTCCATCCGCGACCGCCTCGGCCGGACCGCAGGACATCCTCGGTGGCCGGCGGCAGGTCCTGATCGTGGTGCCCGGCATCGGTCGGGCCGCGCTGGCGGTCGGCCGGGACGACGACCGGGTGCGGGCCACCACCGAGCAGGGCATCGACGACCGCGCCCTGTGGGTCCTGCGCCCCGAGGGGGACGAGTTCCGGATCATGCTGGCCGCGGCGCGCGGCGCCAGCCAGGTGTGCATGACCGTCGTGCACGACGCCGCACCGGGCAGCGTCCGCGGGCGGATGTGTGACCCGGGCGCGCGGACGCAGCTCTTCACGATCGAGCAGGTCCCGGACGGCAGCTACTCGATCTTTCAGGGCAGGCGCTACGTCCAGGTCGTCGACGGCACCAACGCCCTGGTCCCCGACCTGCCGGAGGCCCTGACCACCACGTACGAGTTCGAGGACCGCGGCAGCCGTCGCGACTGAGCCCGCCACCCCGGCCCGCAGGGGTCAGCCCAGACGAAGGCTGCCGTCGTCGAGGTCGTCGAGGAGCGCCTGCGGCGCGCGCATCCGCCACGCGTCGGTGACGAGCTCTCGCAGGCGGTCGACTCCCACCTCCGCCAGGCGGAGCATCACCAGTGGCAGACCGTCGTAGCTGGGCGTGGTGAAGAAGAGATCGGGCTCCCCGAGCAGCAGAGCCTCCTTCTCGGCGTGGTCGCCGACGAACAGCACCGCGACATCGGTCCGGATCAGGCGTGGCTTGCCCGGCCTGCGCTCCGGATAGGACCAGACGAAACCCTTGCCGCCCACCCGGAAGTCGAAGCCCGCACTTTCGATCTCCACCACCTGCGGCAGGGCCAGCGCCAGACGGCGAACATCGTCCGCGTCAGCCACCGGAATCCCTCGCGAAGCGCAGCGTCCCCATGAGCCCAGGCTACGCGTCCCGGCGGGTGCCCGGACGAATCGCAGGCCCGAAAACCGTAATCTGATCTCGCCTGCTGGAGTCGCGCCTGACCAGCGCAGATAGCGCTCTCACGAATGGTGGGAGAGTGCTTGACGCGCCCGTGATCCAGCGGCAACGATACATTCACATGTGTCGCACTGTCGGCGGCGAACGGCCTGCCGGGCGACCGCCACCAGGCTCGACACCACCCTGCCCACCACCAGGCGTGATCGGCGCACGCCGTCCCCCGCACCGCGAAAGGACCTACCGTGCGCAGATCCCTGAGATCGTGGCTCGGCGCCGTGCTGAGCGCGATCCTCGTCGTGGGCGGCATTGTCGCCGTGCCACCCGTGGCCAGCGCCGCACCGTTCACCGTGCTGGTGTTCACCAAGACCGCCGGATTCCGGCACGGCTCCATCACCCCGGGCGTCACCGCCATCCAGCAGCTCGGCGTCGCCAACGGGTTCACCGTCGAAACCACCGAGGACGCGGCCCAGTTCACCGACGCCAACCTGGACCGGTTCGCCGCGGTGATCTGGCTGTCCACCACCGGCGACGTGCTCAACGCCGCCCAGCAGGCCGCGTTCGAGCGCTACATCCAGGGCGGTGGCGGATACGTGGGCGTGCACGCCGCCTCCGACACCGAGTACGAATGGCCCTGGTACGGCGGGCTCGTCGGGGCGTACTTCGCCTCGCACCCGGCCGACCAGACCGCCACCATGAAGGTCGCCGACCAGGTGCACCCGTCCACCGCGACGCTGCCGCAGCGGTGGAGTCGGCTGGACGAGTGGTACAACTACCGCGCCAACCCGCGGGGGAACGTGCACGTGCTGGCCACCCTGGACGAGAGCACCTACACCGGCGGGAGCATGGGGTACGACCACCCGATCTCCTGGTGCCAGAACTACTCCGGCGGCCGGTCCTGGTACACCGGCCTCGGCCACACCGACGCCTCGTACACCGACGCGAACTTCCGCCAGCACCTGCTCGGCGGCATCATGACCGTGGCCGGCGCGGTCGACGCGGACTGCGGCCCGACGGTCACCAGCAACTTCCAGCAGGTGGAGCTGGCCAAGGGCGCGGCCGAGACCGGCGAGCCGATGAGCCTCACCGTCCTGCCCGACCGGGGCGTGCTGCACACCTCACGCAACGGCGTGATCCGGCACACCGACGCGGCCGGCAACACCAAGGTCGCCGGCACGCTGCCGGTCTACACCGGGGACGAGGAAGGCCTGCAGGGCATCAAGGCCGACCCGAACTTCGCCACCAACCGCTGGGTGTACGCGTACTACGCGCCACCACTGGACACTCCCGGAGGCGGGGCACCGGCCACCGGCACCCCGGCCGACTTCGCCCGCTGGGACGGCGTCAACCGACTGGCCCGGTTCACGGTGAACGCGGACAACACCCTCAACCTGGCCAGCGAGACGCTGATCCTGAACGTGCCGACGAGCCGGGGCATGTGCTGCCACGTCGGCGGTGACATGGACTTCGACGCGGCCGGCAACCTGTACCTGTCCACCGGCGACGACACCAACCCGTTCGACTCGGCCGGGTTCAGCCCGATCGACGAGCGGGCCGGGCGGAACCCGGCCTTCGACGCGCAGCGCACCTCGGCGAACAGCAACGACCTGCGCGGCAAGGTGCTCCGGATCAAGCCGAGCGCGGCCGGCGGGTACACCGTCCCGGCCGGCAACATGTTCGCCCCGGGCACCGCGCGGACCCGCCCGGAGATCTACGCGATGGGCTTCCGCAACCCGTTCCGGATGAGCGTGGACAAGGCCACCGGCATCGTCTACCTCGGCGACTACGGTCCCGACGCGGGCACCGCCGACCCGAACCGCGGGCCGGCGGGCAACGTCGAGTTCGCCCGGATCGACCGGCCCGGCTTCTACGGCTGGCCGTACTGCACCGCGCGCAACGACGCGTACAACGACTACACCTTCCCGTCCGGCCCGTCCGGGCCGAAGTTCAACTGTGCGGGCGGGCCGGTGAACAACTCGCCCAACAACACCGGCATCACCCAGCTGCCGCCGGCCGTGCCGGCATGGCTGCCGTACGGCGGTTCCGGCTCGCCGCCGGAGTTCACCGGCGGCGGCCTGTCCCCGATGGGTGGCCCGGTCTACCGGTACGACCCGAACAACACCTCCCCGGTGGCGTTCCCGGCGTACTACGACGGGACCTACTTCGCCGGTGAGTTCGGCCGCCGCTGGATCAAGAACATCAAGCTCGACCCGGCCGGCCAACCGCTGAAGATCAATCCGTTCCCGTGGACGGGCACGCAGGTCATGGACATGGAGTTCGGCCCGGACGGCGCGCTCTACGTGCTCGACTACGGCACCGGCTGGTTCAACGGCGATGCCAACTCGGCGCTGTACCGCATCGAGTACGCCCGCGAGGGCAGAGCGCCCGTCGCGGTGGTTTCCGCCACCCCGACCAGCGGCACCGCGCCGCTGACCGTGGCGTTCTCGTCGGCCGGAACCCTCGACCCGGACGGCGACCCGTTCACCTACGCCTGGGACTTCGACAACAACGGCACCACCGACTCGACCGCGGCGAACCCGAGCTTCACGTACACCACCAACGGGACCCGCAGCCCGACGTTGACGGTCCGGGACACCACCGGCAAGACGGCCACCGCGAGCGTGGTCGTCACGGTCGGCAACAGCGCCCCGGTGGTCACCGTGACCACCCCGTTGAACGGGCAGACCTTCAATTTCGGGGACGCCGTGCCGTTCTCCGTCACCGTCACCGACGCCCAGGACGGTGCGATCAACTGTGCCCGGGTGAAGGTGAACTACGTCCTCGGGCACGACTCGCACGGCCACCAGCTCGGCAGCGTGCAGGGCTGCACCGGGGTCATCCAGACCTCGGCCGACGGCGAGCACGACACCGCGGCGAACATCTTCGGCATCATCGACGCCGAGTACACCGACCTGGGTGGGGGTGGCCAGCCGCCGCTGACCACGCACACCCAGGCGGTCCTGCAACCACGGGTACGCCAGGCCGAGCACTTCGGTGACTCGTCCGGCGTGCAGATCGTCTCCGGGGCGGCCGGGCACGGCGGCGCGGCGGTCGGCTACGTCGACAACAACGACTGGATCTCGTTCCGCCCCTACAACCTGACCGGCGTCCGGTCGTTCAGCGCCCGGGTCGGCGCACCGGCCGGCGGCGGTGGCACTTTGGAGTTGCGCGTCGACTCGCCCACCGGGCCGCTTGTCGGTTCGGCCACAGTGGTGCCCACCGGCGGGTACGCCAATTTCGCCACGGTCACCGGCGGGGTCACCGCGCCGACCGGCACCCGAACGCTGTTCCTGGTCTTCAAGGGCACCGGCCCGTACTTCGACATTGACGAGTTCACGCTCTCCAGCCCCGGCGGGCCCGGGCCCGACCCGGACCCGGACCCGGGCGCCAACCTGGCCCGGGGCAAGCCGGCCCGCGCGTCCAGCTTCGAGGGCGCCTTCGTCGCGGCCAACGCGTTCGACGGTGCGCTCGGCACCCGCTGGGGCAGCTCGTTCAGCGATCCGCAGTGGATCGACGTGGACCTGGGCGCGAGCCACAGCATCAACCGGGTCAAGCTGACCTGGGAGGCGGCGTACGGCAGTGGATACCAGATCCAGACCTCGCCGGACGGGGTCAACTTCACCACGATCCGTACGGTGACCGGTGGCGACGGTGGGGTGGACGACCTGACCGGGCTCAGCGGCTCCGGCCAGTACGTCCGGCTGCTCGGCACCACGAGGGGGACCGCCTGGGGCTACTCGCTGTTCGAGTTCGAGGTGTACGGCGGCACCGGGAACCCGACCGGCGGCAACCTGCTGTTGAACAAGCCGGCGACGACGTCGAGCAACGAGGGGGCCGACGTGGCCGGCGCCCAGGCGGTGGACGGCAGCCTCACCACCCGCTGGTCGAGCGCGTTCTCCGATCCGCAGTGGATCCGGGTCGACCTCGGCAGCCCGACGGCGATCGGTCGGGTGAAGCTGAACTGGGAGGCGGCGTACAGCAGCGCGTACCAGATCCAGACCTCGAACGACGGCACCACCTGGACCACCATGAAGACGGTGACCGGGGCCGACGGCGGCGTGGACGAGCACACCGCGCTCGGCGCCAACGGCCGCTACCTGCGGATCTACGGGACGGCCCGGGGCACCGGATACGGCCACTCGCTCTGGGAGGTGGAGGCGTACACCAGCTGAACCACCACCGGGACGTGGCCGGCACGGACCTCCGTGCCGGCCACGGCTGGTCCTCGTCCCACCGGTGACGTTCCTGGCCGGAGCGCTGCTCGTGCGCCGTCGAGAGGAGACCCTGCGCATGGTCGCCATCGGCAGGGCCGCGGACCGCGAACGCCCAACGCCCTAGTCGTCGTCGACGGCCACCGGCTCCGAGCCGATGCAGCGCACCTTCAACTCGTACTCCCGGGCCGATCCCTGGAACGTGACCTCGACGTCGTCGTCCGGACCCCGGTCCACGTCCCGGACCCGGTAGCCCTGCGCGGGCGCCCAGGAGACCAGGCGTACGCCGTCGGCACCGCACTCGGCCACCGCCGTGCCGCCGTCGGTGGCGAACCCCCGGCGGACCCCGGAGCTGGCGCCTGGCGCGGGGCTCGTCGTGCCCGGCCCGACCGAGCCCGCGCCCGTCGTGCCGGTGGGCACCGGCTCCGGCGAGGCGAGCGCCCGTTCGATCTCGGCCGCGCTGCGCACCCCGCCCGGTGTGCCGGTGAGGCTCTCGCCCACCAGCCGGATCGCGCCCAACCCGATCAGGGTTGCCACGGCGGCGGTGGCCACCCATCCGGCGGCGACGAGGATCGAACGACGGCCCATCCTCTGACTATCCCCGATCCGTCCTTGTCGTCGGCACATCGGGACGCTAAGGCATGGTTAACGTCCGCCTCGCTGGCAGCGGCAGCGGTTAGCCTGCCAGCTGTGGCCCGCCTGCTGCTCATCGAGGACGACCTGACCATCCGTACCCCGCTGATCCGTGCCCTGCGGGAACGCGGCCACGCGGTGGCCGCGGCCTCGACCGCGATGGCCGGGCTCCGCGACGCGCTGGAGGACCGGCCCGACCTCGTCGTGCTCGACCTGGGCCTGCCCGACCTGGACGGGCGCGAGCTGCTGCGGATGCTGCGGGCGGTCAGCACGGTGCCGGTCATCGTGGCCACCGCCCGCGACGACGAGGCCGAGATCGTACGGGTGCTCGACGCGGGCGCCGACGACTACGTGATCAAGCCGTTCACCGCGGCGCAGCTCGACGCCCGCGCCCGGGCGGTGCTGCGGCGGGGTCCCGCCGGTGCCGACGTGCAGGATTCCGCGCTGGTCGTCGGTGGGCTACGCGTCGATCCCCGGGCGCGGCAGGTCACCCTGGACGGGGTGGCGGTCGAGCTGACGCCCCGCGAGTTCGACCTGCTGCATCACCTCGCCGGTCGACCCGGTCAGGTGGTCACGAAACGTGAGCTGCTCACCGAGGTCTGGCAGATCCCGTACGGCGGCGCCGACAAGACCGTCGACGTGCACCTGTCCTGGTTGCGTCGCAAGTTGGGGGAGTCCGCCCAGCAGCCTCGCTACCTGCACACCGTGCGTGGTGTCGGGGTGCGTCTCGAAGCGCCGGCGGTGCAGCCGTGAGGGCACGACTCGCGCTGCTGGTCGCCGCGGTCAGCGTGCTCACCCTCATCGCGTTCCTGGTGCCGCTGGCGCTGCTGGTCCGCACGGTCGCCGAGGACCGGGCCACCGTCCGGGCCACCGCCGACGCGCAGAGTCTGGTGCCGGTGGTCGGCACCGCCGACGCGGCCACCATCCGGCTCACCGTCGAGCAACTCGCCGCGGAGGCCGGACGGCCGGTGAGTGTCTTCCTGCCGGACGGCACGGTGCTCGGCGCCCAGACTCCCCGTACGCCCGCGGTGGCCCTGGCGGCGCGGGGGCAGAGCCTCACCGGGGAGTCGGCGGCCGGGCGCGAGGTGGTGATCGCGGTGCAGGGCCGGGCGGACGGCACCGCGGTCATCCGGACCGTCGTGCCGCGGCACGAGCTGACCGCCGGGGTGACCCGGGCGTGGCTGGTGCTGGCCCTGCTCGGAGTGGTCCTGGTGGTGATCGGGCTGGTGGTCGCCGACCGGCTGGCACGCACCCTGGTCCGGCCGATCAGCGACCTGTCCGCCGTCTCGCACCGGCTGGCGAACGCCGAGCTGGACGCCCGGGTCGTGCCGGCCGGCCCGGCGGAGCTACGTGAGGTGGCGGGAGCGCTCAACCACCTGGCCGGCCGGATCCAGGTGCTCCTGCTCCAGGAGCGGGAGCAGGTCGCCGACCTCTCGCACCGGCTGCGTACGCCGTTGACGGCGCTGCGGCTGGAGGCGGAGTCGCTGCGCGACCCGGACGACGCGGCCCGGATCACGGCCGCCGCTGACGGACTGGAACGGGCGGTCACCGGGCTGATCCGGCAGGCCCGCTGGCGCCGGTCACCGGCCACGGAAACGGTCGGCTCGGACGCCGCGACGATCGTCGGCGACCGGGTCGCGTTCTGGTCGGTGCTGGCCGAGGACACCGGCCGGACCGTCACCCTGGACCTGGCGCCCGGCCCGCTTCCCGTCGGTGTGCCCGCCGACGACCTGACGGCGGCCGTGGACGCCCTGCTGGGCAACGTCTTCGCGCACACCCCCGACGGCACGCCCTTCGCCGTCCGGCTGGCCCGGGACGAGGGCGAGGTGCTGCTCACCGTCACCGACGAGGGCCCGGGGATGCCGGCCGGGGCGGTCCGGCGGGGTGCCAGCCCGGCCGGGTCGACCGGCCTCGGCCTGGACATCGCCCGACGCGCCGCGCAGGCCGGCGGCGGCCGGCTGGAACTGCGTACCGGTCCGGCAGGCGGGGCGCAGGTGCTGCTCCGGCTCGGGCCGTCGACGGCGGGGCGACCCGCGGCGGACGGCGCGTCCAGGTCCGCCGGAGACGGCTTAACCCGGCCTTAGCGTCCGGACAGCGCGGCGCTATCCCGATCCAGCCGATCCTCGAAGTCGACAACCGAGGAAAGGTGGACATCACGATGAAGCGCAGCTCTCTGCTCCTGGCATCGGTCGGCGGAGCGGCGGTGCTGGCCGTGGCCGGCGTCGCCGTCGGCGTCAGCGCCGCCGGCGACCCGCGGGCCACCGGCACGGCACTCGCCGCCGCGACCGTCGACCCGACGGCCACCGACGCACCGGACGACAGCGCCACCCGGGGTACCAGCCCCGCGCCGGTGATCAGCGGTACGCCGTCGAGCGGCGCACCGTCGAGCGGTACGCCCTCCAGCGGCACGCCGTCGAGCGGCAGCCCCAGCGGCGCCGTGGACCAGCAGCGTGCCGGCGAGATCGCGCTCGCCAGGGCCGGCGGCGGTCAGATCACCGAGGTGGAGGCCGAGCAGGAGCACGGCCGACCGGTCTGGAGCGTCGAGATCGTCGCGGGCGACACCGAGCACGAGGTGGACGTCGACCGGGACAACGGCACGGTGCTCAAGGCCGAGCAGGAGCCGGCCGACGACGACGGCGACGACGACGACCAGGACGATGACGATGACGACGACGACCAGGACGATGACGACGACGACAAGTCCGGCGACGACGACTGACGCCGGGTTGCCGCCGCCCACCACGGGCTCACCGTGGCGGGCGGCGGTACGAGCGCACCGCTCAGACGGCCGCGACGCGCTCCTCCTGGACCGGCGGCCCGTCCTGGTCGAACTGGGTGCGGTACAGATCCTGGTACCGGCCACCCGCGGCGAGCAGCTCGCTGTGTCGCCCGCGTTCGACGATGCGTCCGTCCTCGACGACGAGGATCTGGTCGGCCGCACGGATGGTGGACAGCCGGTGCGCGATGACCACGCTGGTCCGGCCGGTCAGGGCCTCGGCGAGGGCGTCCTGCACGGCGGCTTCCGACGTGGAGTCCAGGTGCGCCGTGGCCTCGTCCAGGATGACCACACGGGGACGGGCCAGCAGCAGTCGCGCGATGGTGAGGCGTTGCCGTTCCCCGCCCGACAGGCGGTACCCCCGTTCACCGACGACGGTGTCGAGCCCGTCCGGAAGTGAGCGGATCAGGGTGTCGAGCCGAGCCCGTCGCAGCACGTCCCACATCTCGTTCTCGGTCGCATCCGGCCGGGCGAACACCAGGTTGGCGCGGATGCTCTCGTGGAACAGGTGCCCGTCCTGGGTCACCACGCCGAGCGCCGCTCGGATCGACTCGGCCGACAGGTCGCGTACGTCGACGTCGGCGAGCTTCACCGCGCCACCCTCGACGTCGTACAGGCGCGGCAGGAGTTGGGCGATCGTCGACTTGCCCGCCCCGGACGAACCGACGAGGGCGACCATCTGCCCCGCCTCGGCGCGGAACGACACGCCGTGCAGCACCTCCTCGCCGCCGCGCGTATCGAGCTTCGCCACATCCTCAAGGGACGCGAGCGACACCTTGTCGGCCGACGGGTAGCCGAACCGTACGGCGTCGAACTCCACCGCGACCGGTCCGTCCGGGAGCGGCCGGGCATCGGACCTGTCGAGGATCAGCGGCTTGAGGTCGAGGATCTCGAACACCCGCTCGAAGCTCACCAGCGCGCTCATCACCTCGACCCGGGCGCTGGCCAGCGACGTCAACGGCGCGTAGAGGCGCGACAGCAGCAGCGCGAGCGCGACCACGGTGCCGGCGTCGAGGCTGCCCCGCAGGGCGTAGAGACCGCCCAGCCCGTAGACCAGGGCCAGCGCCAGCGAGCCGACGACGGTGAGCGCGGTGATGAAGACCCACTGGAGCATGGCGGTGCGAATGCCGATGTCGCGTACACGGCGCGCCCGCGCCGCGAACTCGGCCGACTCCTCGGCCGGACGTCCGTAGAGCTTGACCAGTGTCGCGCCGGGTGCCGAGAAACGCTCGGTCATCCGGGTGCTCATGGCCGCGTTGTGTTCGGCCGCCTCGCGCTGCAACCGGGCCAGCCGCGAACCCATCCGCCGGGCCGGAAGCACGAAGATGGGCAGCAGTACGAGCGCCAGCAGCGTGATCTGCCACGAGAAGCTGAGCATCACCGCCAGCGTCAGGGCCAGTGTGACCGCGTTGCCGACCACACCCGACAGGGTGTCGCTGAAGGCCCGCTGCGCGCCGATCACATCGTTGTTCAAGCGGCTCACCAACGCACCGGTGCGGGTCCGGGTGAAGAACGCCACGGGCATGCGCTGGACGTGGTCGAAGACGGCGGTCCGCAGCTGGACGATCAGTCCCTCGCCGATGCTGGCGGACAGGAACCGCGTCAACAGCCCCAGACCGGCTTCGGCCAGGGCGATCACGGCGATCAGCACCGCCAACCGGATCACGACGCCGCTGTCGGCGCCGTCGACGATCGCGTCCACGACCCGACCGGCGAGCACCGGCGCCGCGACCGTGAGGACCGCCGTCACCACGCTCAACAACAGGAACTTGATGATCAGGGGCCGGTGTGGTCGTGCGAACCGCGCGATGCGCTTCAGGGTCGCCCGGGACAGTGGTCGTTCGTCCTGCGCGTTCATCGCGTGGTGCAGGGACGTCCACGCGGTAACTTCCATGCTCATGCCGTACCTCCGCGAAGCAGGCTAGAACCTCGCGTGAGGTTGAGGTCAAGCCGCCGCGCGGGAGGCATAGGCCGTGCGGTCCCGGGTAGCTGCCGTTCATGGCGCGGTACACGAAGCCCGAACTCAGAGAGCAGATCAAGGAAGAGATCAAGGCTTCCGACAAGGGCGGCAGGCCGGGGCAGTGGTCGGCGCGGAAGTCGCAACTGGTCACCCAGGAGTACAAGAGACGGGGCGGCGGATTCCTGGGTCCCAAGGACGAGCGGCAGAAGTCCCTGCAACGGTGGGGCGCGGAGGACTGGCAGACCAGAGAGGGCGACACCCGGGCCCGGCACGGCGACACCACCAGTCGCTACCTGCCGAAGAAGGCCTGGGAGGAGCTGTCGGAGGACGAGAAGCGCGCCACCGACACCAAGAAGCGGAAGGCGTCGCGGACCGGCAAGCAGTTCGTGGCCAACACGAGACCGGCCAGCCGAGCCCGCCGGGACGCCACGACGGCCGGACGGATGTCGGAGATGTCCGTCGCCGAGGCGGCCAAACTGGTCCGTGGCCTCGACACGCGACAGCTCCGGTCCGCCCTGCGGAACGAGCGCGGCGGCAAGGCCCGCAAGACGCTCATCCAGCGACTCGAGGCGGAGCTCAGCCGCCGCTGACCGCTACAGGTCGGCCTGTGTGGTCAGGATCTGCCGGAGGTGGGTCTTCGGCCTGGACCCCACGGTCGAGCCGACGACCTCGCCCTGACGGAAGACCAGCAGCGTCGGCAGGGACATGACGGCGTAGCGCCGGGTGGCCTCCGGGTTCTCGTCCGAGTTGAGCTTCGCCACGACCATCCGGTCGCCGAACTCCCCGGCCAGCTCGACCAGGCTCTTCTCGATCGCCTTGCAGGGAGGGCACCAGTCGGCCCAGAAGTCGACCACCACCGGCCGGTCGCTGGCGAGCACCAGCTCGGCGAACGTGTCGTCGGTGACGGTGACTAGCGAGCCGACTGCCGTTTCCTGGGGCATGGTTCCTCCCGGTGCGCGATGGCGTGGGTGAGCTGGGTGTGGAGCTGCTGGCGTACCGCGCCGAGCCGGTCGAGATAGGCGTCCACCTCGGCGAGCTTGCGCCGCAGCACGGTGACCGAGTCCGGGCAGACGTCGCCGGACGTGTTGCCGGCCCGGAGGCAGGCGACGAACGGACGAACGTCGTCGAGGCCGAAGCCGACGTCGAGAAGGGCCCGGATCTCCCGTACGACCCGGAGCTCCGCCTCGTCGTAGACGCGGTAGCCGTTGGCGGAGCGCTCCGGGCGTACCAGCCCGTGCGCCTCGTAGTAGCGCAGGGCGCGGGTGCTCGTCCCGGCCCTCTCCGCCAGCTCACCGATCAGCATCCGACCCCCTGTGCCCGCCCGTCACGACCACGCTAAACCTTGTCGCCGACGTCAAGGCAAGGGCGGCTAGCCGATGCGGAACTGCTGCCCGTAGACGGCGAACACCAGTGGCGTGTTCAGGTCGAAGTTGCCGTTGTTGAGGAACACCCGCTGGGCCGTGTCGACGCGGGACGTGTCCGAGTGGGCCGCCTCCTTCCTCATCTCGATGACCCGCTCGTCGAGGAAGGCGTGGAGCCAGGCGCGCTCGTCGCCGCCCTGCGCCGGGGGCTTCGCGCGGGCCAGGGCGCGGTTGCGGATCGCCCGCATGCCCTCGTACCCGTGCATCACCGCCGCGTCGTAGTACGCGAACTGGCCGAGCGCCCGGACCTGGTCGGTCTTGCCGTCGCGTACCGAAGGGTTGAAGTACACCCGGTCCCGCTCGGCCTCCTGCGCGGCCCGGAACACCGGGTCGGTGGCCGCGGCCCGCCAGTCGCGGGGGTAGTTGGGGTCGAGGCCGGCATGCGAGGGGGTGCCGTTGACGGCGCGTAGCGCCGGCAGGTACGACGCCAGCACGTTGCCCGGCTTGGCGCGGGTGTACGCCTCGACCAGTTCGAGCATGTCGCCGGTGCCGGAGCAGAAGCCGATGATGCCGGCGGTGTAGCCCCGCCCGTCGCCGATGTCCTCGATGTAGGAGAACTGCGCGCGCCAGTCGAGCGAGGAGTTCTCCGCCGCCGAGACGAGCTGCATGGCGACGTCCTTCTTCGCCGGGTCGTCGAGGTTGCGCCCGGCCGGGGTGGTGGGGGGCGGGGTGCCGCCGCCGGGCAGGGTCCACCGCTGGTTGGTGCCGCCGGAGCAGCTCCAGATCTGCAACCGGGCGCCGTTCGCCGTGCTCCGGTCGGTGACGTCGAGGCACTTGCCCGAGCCCGTGTTGACCAGGGCGCCGTTGCTGGCCGTCCATTTCTGAGCGGCGGTGTTGTCGCAGTCGTACAGCTGCACCTTGGCGCCGTTGGCGGTCGACGCGGCGGCCACGTCCAGGCACTTGCCGAGTGCCCGGACCGAGCTGTCGGCGTTGCCGACCGTCCACGTCTGGGCCGCGCTGCCGTTGCAGTCGTAGAGCTGGACCGGGGTGCCGTTGGCCGGGTTGGCCCCGGCAACGTCGACGCATCTGCCGCCGAGGCCGGTGATCGGGCCTGCGGCCGCCGCGCTGGCCGACGGCAGGCCGTAGCCGAGCGCGGCGGTGCCGATCAGCAGCGCGCCCACGACGTGGGCGGCGGTCCTCTTGCGAAGCATGCTGCTCCTCGGGGGAAGGGCGGCGGTCCGCCGGCGGGACGGTTGGCCCCCGTGCGGCGCGATCGACCCGAGGGTGCCGCGAGCATCAGGAAACTCTCTTAACAAATAGCAGCGCGTCGATCGAGTGTCAACGACGGACGGCCTTCGCGTCAGCTGATCCGCAGGCTCGCGATCAAACCGTCGCGCAGGTGGAAGGTCATCGGGCCGGTGCCGTTGTGGCCGTTGCCGGTCACCGTGAGGGTGGCGACGTAGCTGTCGGGGTCGGGGCCCTGCTCGATCCCGACGATCTCGAAGTGGGACTGCTTGCCGATGTTGTCGGTGCGGTCCCAGTCGCGCACGCCGTCCCGGCTCCGGTACTCGCGGCCCCAGTCGTTGAGGTAGGCGTCGTCGGTGAACGAGGCGGCGAAGGCCTCCGGGTCGCCCTGGTTCGTCGCGTCGACGAAGGCGCGGATCGCCCATGGGTTGATCGTTCCACGGCTGTGGAGAGGTCGCCGCTCGCTCCGGCCACCCGCGCCAACCGTTTGTCTGGCAACTCATGTTGCACCCAACACATCCGATCCCGATCGCGGAATGAGCTGTCGGGCAAACGAGTTGTGGATCAACAGGTTACCGACGAGTGAGTCAGATTGGTGGTACGGCAATGCCCGATTACGGACACGATCTTCTGTTCGGGACGTTCCTCACGCCGACCGTGCACGACCCGGACCGGGTCGTGGCGTTGGCTGAGCTGACCGAGGCGGCCGGGCTGGACCTCGCCACCTTCCAGGACCATCCCTACAACGCCGAATTCCTCGACACCTGGACTCTGCTGAGCTGGGTCGCCGCCCGTACCGAGCGGCTACGGGTCTCCGCGAACGTTCTGAACCTGCCGCTGCGCCCACCGGCCGTCCTGGCCCGGGCCGCGGCGAGCCTGGACCGGCTCTCGCACGGCCGGTTCGAGCTCGGCCTCGGCGCCGGTGCCTTCTGGGACGGGGTCGAGGGAATGGGCGCACGTCGGTTGACCGCGGGGCAGGGCGTCGCGGCGCTGCGCGAGGCGATCGACGTCCTGCGCGGCGTCTGGGACGACGGCGCCGCCGGGCCGCTGCGGCACGAGGGAAAGTACTACCCGATTCCGGGCATGCAGCGCGGCCCGGCACCGGAGCACGACATCAACATCTGGCTCGGCGCCTACCAGCCCCGGATGCTGGAGTTGACCGGCCAGAAGGCCGACGGGTGGCTGCCGACGCAGGAGTACCTCCGGTCGCCGGACCGGGCCACCGCCAACCGGCTCATCGACGAGGCGGCGGTGGCGGCCGGACGCGACCCGCGACAGATCCGCCGGCTGCTCAACGTGTTCACGGTCGACGTCTCGTCGCGCAGCCGGGGCTTCCTGCAGGGACCCGCCCAGCAGTGGGTCGAGCAGCTCCTCCCGCTGGTCCTCGAAGAGGGGTTCAGCACCTTCCTGATCGGCCGCGACGACCCACGCATCATCCAGGCGTTCGGGCAGGAGATCGCCCCCGCGCTGCGGGAGGCCGTGGCCAGGGAGCGCACGGGAGGCGGGAGTTCGACCAGCCGGGTCCGGTCGAGCGTCGCCCTGGCGCGGCGCCAGCCCGGCGTCGACTACGACGCACTGCCCGCGTCGCTGGTCGCCAGGTCCGTCGAGCCCGGCGACCCGGAGTACGAGCGGGTGCGCCACAGCTACAGCTGGCAGGGCTCACCGGCCCTGGTGATCCGACCCCGGGACGCCGCCGAGGTGATCGACGCCGTGGCCTACGCGCGCACGCAGCAGCTTCCGCTCTCCGTACGCAGCGGTGGGCACGGCATCAGCGGCCGGTCGACGAACGACGGCGGGATCGTCATCGACATGTCCACGATGGACAAGGTCGAGGTGCTCGACCGGGCCACCCGCCGGATCCGCCTGGAGCCGGGAGCCCGCTGGGGACACGTCGCCCGGGCGCTCGCCCCGTACGGGCTGGCGATGAGCTCGGGCGACTACGGCGACGTGGGCGTGGGTGGTCTCGCCACCACTGCCGGTGTCGGATACCTGGTGCGCAAGTACGGCCTGACCATCGATCACATCGTCGCCGCCGAGATCGTCACCGCGGACGGCAGCCTGCTCCGGGTGGACGCACACCATCATCCCGACCTGTTCTGGGCGATCCGCGGCGCCGGCGGCAACTTCGGCGTCGTCACGGCCCTCGAACTGGAGGCGTACGAGGTCGACAACGTCGTCTTCGGCCAGCTCGTCATCGACGCGAGCGACGCCGCCGGCCTGCTCGGTCGTTGGGGCCGGCTCGTCGAGGACGCGCCGCGCGAGTTGACCAGCTTCCTGTCCCTGTTCCCCGGACGGCGTGGCAACCCGCCGATGGCCCAGGTCACCCTGGTCTACGCCGGAGACGACATCGAGGCCGCGCAGTCCGCCCTGAGCCCGTTCCTGGAGATCGGGCCGGTCCTCGATCAGCAGGCCCAGCTCGCGCCGTACCCGGCGCTCGTCGCACCGCCCGGCAACCAGCACCGGGGCCAGGGACTCTCGGACACGCGCAGCGGGCTGCTGCACCACCTCACACCGCAGGCCGCGGAGGCCATGGCGACGATGATCCGCTCCGGCGAAGTGATGGTCATGCAGGTCCGTTCTGTCGGGGGTGCGGTCAACGACATCGCCCGCGAGGCCACCGCCTACCCCCACCGGGAGCAGAACTTCTCCGTGCTCGCCGCCACCGTCCCGGAGCGCAGGCCCCGACTCGACCGGCTCTGGGCCGACCTGTACGGGCACCTCGACGGCATGTATCTCAGCTTCGAGTCCGACACCAGCCCGGAGCGGCTCCTGGACGCCTTTCCCGAGCCCACCCTCGGCCGGCTGCGCGCCGTCAAGGCCACGTACGACCCGGACAACGTCTTCAACCGCAACTTCCCGATTCCACCGGCGCCCGCCCGCCAGACCGGAGAGGAGTTCGACGATGCCGCTTGAGATCGCTCGGGCCGGGTCAGCCCGGCACCTGCTCCGTCGGGCCGATGACGCTGGTCACCGCGGCACAGGGGTCCGTGCCGGGTGCGGCGGCGTGGATCGCCTCGGCGGCGCGGTTGGCGAAGTCGCGGAAGGTGGCACGTTGCTCCTCGGGCAGCCCGGCCAGCACGTGGTCCTCGGCGTGCGCGACCCGCTTCTCGGCGTCGGCGAGCGCCTGCCGCCCGCGCTCGGTGGCCACGATCCGCCGGGCACGCCGGTCGCGCGGGTCCAGCTGTCGCTCGATCAGGCCGGCGTTCTCCAGGTCGTCGATCACGTACGTCAGGACACTGCGGTCGATCACGAGCCGGGACGCCAGGGCAGCCTGTGTCGGCACGTCTTCATGAACGACCACGGCCAGGATGTGGTAGCCACGGCTGCGGTGGGGCAGGTCCTTCAGTGCCTCCTCGACGTACTCGTGCCAGCGGCGCAGCACCATGCCGAGCGACCACCCGAAGTTCGAGCCGCGCTGGCGGTCGGCGGGCAGATCGCACGGGTCGATGTCGGACATGTGCCCACTCTAGCAGCGGTGTGTTGATCGCCAGATGTGTTGCCGAACAACCGTTTGCTGGCCACACGTGTCGCCCTACCGGCCCGCCGCATCACCGCGGGTCGACCGGATGGCCAGGGCCTCGGCCACCGCGACGTACGCCGCGGTCTGCACGGCGGTGAAAGGTCCCCGGCGGGTCGCGCCGCGTCCGGGCGACGCCTCAGCGAAGGCCGGCGAAGAGGTCGTCCTCGGGCAACGGCGCGCCGGTGGTGTCGCGGACCCGGACGTAGGTCTCCATGCCCATCAGCTCGGTGAACCGCTCCCTGCCCAGTTGCAGGAAGAAGATGTTCTCGGTCTGGCTGGCATGCGCGGCCAACGCGTCGAACTTCTGCTCGCCGTAGGTGCTCGTGTCCACCCAGGTGGTGATCTCGTCGTCGGGCAGGCCGAGCTGCGGCTCCGGTTCGCCCGACGACGCGTCCGGCTCTTCCCACTCGACGCCGAGCTCCCGCATGACCCGGCCGAACTCCGCGAAAGCCGTACGAGGCACCGTGGTCCAGTACACCTTCGCGGGGATGTCCGTCTTCTCGACAGCGGCCATGGTGATGCGGTGGGCCTGGATGTGGTCCGGGTGGCCGTAGAAGCCGTTCTCGTCGTAGGTGACGACCACGTCCGGCCGGTACTGGCGGATCAGCTCCGCCAGCCGGTCCGCGGCCTCGTCGACGGGCGTGGTCCAGAACGCCCCGGGCAGGTCGTTCGTCGCCCAGCCCATCATCCCGGAATCGGCGTAGCCGAGCGTCTCCAGGTGGGTGACCTTCAACGCCGCGCAGCTGGCCTCCAACTCGGCCTGGCGCAGCGCCACGACCGCAGCCGGGTCGTGTGCCGGGTCGCCGGGCTTGACCCCGCCGGGGCCGTCGCCACACCGCCCGTCGGTGCAGGTCACGAGCACCGTCGTGATCCCCTCCGCCGCGTAGCGGGCAAGGACACCACCGGTGCTCGTCGCCTCGTCGTCGGGGTGCGCGTGCACCGCCATCAAGGTCAGAGATCGCTCAGCCATGCCACCACCCTACGAGGGTCGCCGTGGCGCGTCGTGCCCCGCCGGCTCCGGGCGTTCGACGCGGGTGGGGTTGCCGCGTACCAGCTCGTCGTGGACGCGCCAACGGGCGGTGGTGACGGCGCGCCGGGCCGCCTCGTCGCCGCGCTCGATGCGCTCGCGCAGCAGCCGCAGGGCGAGGCTGCGGTTGAGGCTGAACTGCCGCTCCTCGTCCACCACCACCACGATGCCCGAGGGGCGGTGCGTCGCCCGTACCGCAGTGCTGGCCTTGTTCCGGTGCTGGCCGCCAGGGCCGCCGGTACGGCAGCCGACGATGTCGACATCCGACTCCGCGAACGGCGTGGGCGCGGTGTCGGGCCGGGGTGGCTGGGCGATGACGTACCAGTTCTTTCGGCCGGCGCTCGTCCGGTAGGGGCTGGGCGCCTGCCAGCACAGGGTCCCGGTCCACGAGGCGGCGAACGCCTCGGCGGCGGCGCCGGAGATCTGGATCAGGACCGAGCGGTAGGTGCCTGGCCGGTCCCCGGGTACGGCCCGGACCCGCTGAACCGTCAGACCCCGCCGGATGGCCTCGCCCTCCAGGCGGCGCAGCAGGTGGGCCAGCGCCCAGGCGCATTCCCGGGGGCCACGCCCGGCCGACAACAACAGCTCGACGCTCACACCCGACCTCGCTTGCGGCGCTGGTCCCGGCGGTCCGGCCGCTGCGTGGACCCCAGATCGGCCGTCTTGTACGTGACCAGGGGAGTGGTGGTGGCCACCGGCGTGGCCAGGTGGTGGTCGACGAGGTCGGCGATCACCTGCTCGATGCGCTTGTACGCCGTGGGCGCCTCCTCGAAGAGCAGTTGCCGATCGCCGCACACGACCAGCGATCCCACCGGAGTGCGGCGCAGCTCGTCGACTTTGTGCTTGGCCCGGCCCCGGCGCAGGGCGTCGGCGCGGGACATCTTGCGGCCCGCGCCGTGCGCCACGGAGTGGTTGGCGTCCGGCCCGGCGTGGGCGGCCACGAGGTAGGACGAGGTGCCCCGCGTGCCGGCGATGAGCACGTCCCGGCCGTCGCCGGGAGCCGCCCCCTTGCGGTGCAGGTAGACCCCGTCACGGACCTCGACGAGGTTGTGGCACTGGTCGACGATCGGCTCGGTGGGCTCGGTCCCCAGGGCGTACGCGACCCGGGCGGCGAGCAACCGCCGGTTGAGCGATCCCCAGCGCACCGCGTCGTCATGCTCGACCAGGTAGGCGGCCGGATCGGGGGCCGGGCCGGCCCCGTGGACCTCGGTGTGCGCCCGCAGGATCCGTTCGCCCAGGCCACGCGAGCCGGTGTGCACGATGAGCACGAGGTCACCGGCGGAGAGCCCGAGACGGGTCGCGTGACCGGGGTCGAAGACGGTGTCGACGCGGGCGAGTTCGACGAAGTGGTTGCCCCGGCCGACCGTGCCGAGGCCCTCCGAGTGGCCGGCCGGGATGTCACCCCGTACGACGGCCCAGGCCGGGTCGTCGGCGTCCCGGTCGGGGTCCAGCGCACGGTCGAGGTCGGGGAACCGCGTGGCGAGCCGCTCGGGTACGACGCGCTTGAACCGGATGGGGAACACGGCGATGCCGCACCCGATGTCGGAGCCCACCAGGAACGGGTACAACACGGTCGATGCCATGGCAGCGCCGATGGGTGCGCCCTTGCCGGGGTGCAGGTCCGGCATGGCGGCAACGTGGATCATGCCGTCGAGGGCCGCCACCTGCTGGCACTGGTCGAGGGCATCGGACTCGATCCAGCTCGTGGGGGAGGCGAACACCGAGACGGTCGCCGGGGTGGACGGGGGCAGGGACTCCCGAGGGGAGTGGTGCTCAGACAAGGATGCTCACTTCTCGCGGAAACGCGGGGAAGGACGGCGGCACGGCAGCGGGCGGCGTCACCGGCGCCGAGCCCGGGACATGCCGCGTGACTGGGGTCGGAAGCGGTGTCGACGCGCGTACGTTCGACGAAGTGGTTGCCCCGGCCGTCCGTCCCGAGGCCGGCCGGAATGGCGCCCCGCGCGAGGGCCCAGGCCGGGTCGTCGCCCTCCCGCCCGTTCCAGCGCACGGTCGAGGTCGGGGAACCGCACGGCCAGGCGCTCGGGTACGACGCGCTTGAGCCGGATGGGGAACACCGCCCTGCCGCACCCCACCGGAAACGGGTACGGCACGGTCGACGTCGTGGCGGCGCGAACGGGTGCTGTCCGTTCCGGTCGCAGGTCCGGCATCGCGGCACCGTGGATCATGCCGTCGAGCGTGGCCAGCTGCCGCGTGCGGACAGCGGCCTCGATCCGGTTGACGGGGGAGGCGAACACCGGAACGGTCGCCAGAGTGGACGGGGGCAGAGACTCCCGACGGGAGTGGTGCGCAGACAAGAGACGCTCACCTCTGAGGAAACGTACGGACGGACGGCAGCACGGCACCGGGGTGGTGTCACCGGTGGCCGGGGCAGGAGGTGTTGTCCGTCAGTACGTCATGGACGCCACTCTTTCCGAGCCCGCCGCGCGCGGCAACCGACTTTCGTCGCGCGGGCGGCGGCCGCGTCGGTACGCGGGCGGCCGGTGCCGGCCCTCAGTGCGAGCTGGTCGGCGCCGGCCTGGTGGCGCGTCCGACGACGCAGGGCGAGGACGGGCTGTTGCTGTTGGCCGGGAACCGGAACCGGTGCAGCTCCTCGATGACGAACCCGGCCGCACTGATGGCGGCGGTGGTGTCGCGGCCGGTGTGGCAGCCGGCGAACAGCTTCGGCCACAGCGTCGCGTCGAGCAGCCGTTGGGCCCGGCGCAGCCCGCCGGAGCCCTCGACGGCGACGTGCTCGAAGAACCGCAGTTGACCGCCGGGGCGCAGCACCCGGTCGATCTCGGCGAGCGCGACCGCCTGATCGGGAACGGTGCACAACACCAACGCGACCACGGCGGCGTCGAACTCGCCGTCGCCGGCCGGTAGTGCCTCGGCCAGGCCGTCGACGACCGTCACGGGTACCGGCGCGCTCTGCGCGGCCCGGACGGCCGCGGCACGCAGACGTCGTTCCGGCTCGACCGCGAGGACCTCGGTGACCGCGGGTGGGTAGTGGGGGAACATGCGGCCGTTGCCCGCGCCGATCTCGATCACCCGGCCGGACAGCCCGGCGACCAGGCTCCGCCGGTACGCCGCGGTGCCGGCGCGGTCCATCGCCACGCTGAGCCGCTCGTAGACCCGGGCGAACACCGGGTGGGATACCGCAGCCACGTGGACCTCCAGATGCGATGCGATCGCGGTCTCCCATCCTGCATCACGCACGCAATCATGAGCCGTGATGTCTCCACGCGGGGTATCCGCAGGTACGTAGCCTGGTGTCGTCGTGGCCCCGTCCGAACCGGGGGTGATCCGTCAGCGGACAGCAGGAAGGCTGTTTCATGAAGATCGTCGTTATCGGCGGCAGCGGTCTCATCGGCTCCAAGCTCGTGGGCAAACTCGGCGCGCAGGGTCATGAGGCCGTCCCGGCGTCCCCGAAGACCGGCGTGAACACGCTGACCGGCGAAGGGGTGGATGAGGTGCTCGACGGCGCCGACGTCCTCGTCGACGTGTCGAACTCCCCCTCGTTCGAGGACGCCGCCGTGCTGGATTTCTTCCAGACGTCCACCCGGACGCTCCTCGCCGCCGCGGGGAAAGCCGGGGTGGGGCACTACGTGGCCCTCTCCATCGTGGGCTCGGACCGGCTCCCGGACAGCGGCTACATGCGGGCCAAGGTCGCCCAGGAGAAGCTCATCGCCGCTTCCGGGCTGCCCTACTCGCTGGTGCACGCCACGCAGTTCTTCGAGTTCGTCCAGGGCATCATCGACGCCGCCACGGACGGCGACACCGTACGCCTCGCACCCGTGCTCATCCAGCCGATGGCGGCCGAGGACGTCGCGTCCGCGGTGGCCGAGGTCGCGGTCGGCGCACCGATGAACGGCACGGTCGAGATCGCCGGGCCGGAGCAGTTCCGCCTCGACGAGCTGGGCCGATCCCTTCTCGCGTCGCGGTCCGACTCCCGTTCGGTGGTGACCGACCCCGCCGCCCGGTACTTCGGCGCCACGCTTGGCGAGCGCTCCCTCGTCCCCGTCGACGGCGCCCGCGTCGCCGACACGCGCCTGGACGACTGGCGCGCGCGGGCGGCCTAGCGGGACTCCACTACGTCGCGGTGCCGGGCGGATCCGCCGGCCCGACGAGGCGCTGCACCAGCTCACGCGCCGCGGCGGCGAACGACTCGTCGGACTCGTCCGGGCCGTGCCCCTGGATCGGTGGGGGGACGCTGTCGCCGGGCGGCGTCACCACATCGCTGGGATCTCTCAGTCGGCGGTCCACGGAGGCCGGTGGGCCGTCGACGGTGGCGCGTTCCCCGGGCCGGTGGGCGGAGAAGATCCAGCCGCCGAGGCCGTCGGTGTCGCGCCACAGGTTCACCCACCGCCAGCCGATCCGGCCTCCGATCTCGCGCAGCGCCGCGTCGTCGACGTAGGCGGGGAAGATCCGACCGTAGAGCCGGCGCAGCGGCGACCCGTGGGTGAGCAGGGCGACCCGGCTGCCGACCTCCGGTGGCAGCTGAAGCACCGTCGCGGCGAGCAGGACCGAGCCGTGGCTGTGCCCGGTGAGCAGCACCGCGTTGCCCTGTGTGACCAGGTACGTGATCCGTCGGGCCAGTTCCGGCACGGCCCGTTCGGCGTAGCAGGGTGGCGCGAACGGGTGGGCGGCCCGGGGCCAGAAGGTGCCGAGGTCCCAGAGGACGCCGACGTGGCGCCGGAACGGGATGCTCCGGTAGGCGAAGACCCCGGCGATGATCAGACTGAGGATGATCGCCGCGATGACCCAGCTGCCGAACGCGATGCCGAAAGTGACCACGTCGGCCGGCACCCGGGTGTTCCGATTGATGAGGTCGCTCGGGAACAGCTCCAGCAGGCCGAAGGCGGTGGTGGCCGTGCCGAGTCCGGCGAGGCAGCTGTAGACCACGGCCAGCGGCACCAGTTTCTCGGTGAACCGGGCCCGGGCTATCGCCTGCCGCACCTGCCGTAGCCGAGGTTCGGTCTCCGGGGGTGGGTCGGGGTAGTCGAGCGCGACGATCGCCGCGGCGGCGCGGTACCGGCCGCGACGGGAGAACAGGATGATCAGGAGCGCGACGATCAGCGTGATCAGCACCGCGCGGACGAATCCGTAGATCGCCCAGGTGTACGCCGGGGGTGAGATGTTCGCGATGCCCTCCCCGGTCGGCAGGTCGCGATCCAGAAAGTCCGCCGTCCGGTGCACCAGCTCGGCGGAGTACGCCACCCCCAGGCTGACCGCGACGGCCATGATCACCAGCGCGCCCAGCCCGAACAGCGGGGTGACGCCCGCCCGCCGGTCCCGGCGCCAGAGCAGCACCACTCCCAGGATGGCCAGCAGCGTCGTCTGGGTGACGAAGAGCCAGGTCAGGGTCGCGTCGTAGCCCGGTAACGTGCCCTGTTCGTGCCACCGAGCGGGGCTGGCCAGCACGTGGGTCACGACCACGACGGTCAGAATGATGGCGATCGTCCGCAGCGCGCGGGTGACCCCGTCGAGCCGCCGGTCGGCGGCGCCCCGGTCGATGATCGAGGGCGTGCAGAGCAGCGCCACGCAGGCGACCAGGACCGCCCCGGTGACGATGACCAGCGCGACCGTGACGACCGAGGCGCCGGCTCCGGTTCGGGCGAGGAGCAGAACGAGGTCGAGGGTGGCGAACGCCGTCGCCACGTGGATGGAGCGCAGCCGACCCACCAGCGGTTCGGCGTCCCACTGACCGACCGTGCCGAGCGGACGATCGGAGACCGCCTTCTCGGGTGCGTGAAAGGCGTCGAACGTCCTTCCCGGGCGGTTGCTGATCCGCCAGATCAGGCCGATGGCGGTGACCGGGAGCACCGCGAGCAGCGCCAGCCGAAGCCCGACCGGTTGCCCTCCCAACCAGGACAGCCAGCTGCGCCCGGCCAGGCAGCGGGGCGAGGTCGGGCACTTCCAGGCGATCAGGTCCAGGGCGACACCGGCGATCGCGAGCACGTAGAGCGCGGTCACCGTGAGCGCCAGCACCCGGCACAGGGACTTGACCAGCGGCGCGGAGCCAGGGTCGGCCGGCCGCATCCAGATGGCCAGGTTGGCCAGCATGAAGGGCAGCAGGAACACCAGCGCCAGCGTGCGGGCCACGGTCCCGGAGGGCAGGTCACCCCAGCGGTACGCCTCCAGCGTGACTCCTCGCACGCCGCCGGTGTCCTCGCAGAGCGGGCGGGGCCGGTAGAAGCCCCCGTTGCGGTCGCCGGCCACCTGCGCTGTCTGCCGCAGGTCCAACACGTGGGCGGCACTCGCGCCGGACACCCCGTGCACCCGCAGCTCCACGACGCCGCCGGTCATCTCCGGCCGGCTCAACCCCGCTGATCCATCCGACATCGCCCCCCGACCCGCCCGGCAGCCCTGGCCACGCGATCCCGCGCAGGGCGGCCATCCCCGTGACAGACCGGCGTCTACCCCACCGCGAGGGCTCCAACCGTGGCTGACCGCCCCCGGGCGCTGCCGCGACGGCGGCCAGGATTGATCCGGTCATGGCGGGGTAGGTGCCCCCATGGTCGACGCCGATCGGCACGGGGGTGACGGGAGCACCCCGCCCCGTGCCGACGCCACCGACCATTCCGGCCTGGCGGCGACCGCCGCCCGGCTCGGCGGCCGTACGGTGGCCGCTCTGCGGGACCGGCTGCTTCGGGCACGCGCCCTCAGCGGGCTCGCCGTGCAGGCGGGCCTGGCCGCGGCGCTGTCCTGGTTCGTGGTGCAGGAGGTGCTGCACATCTCGCAGCCGGTGTTCGCGCCGATCTCGGCGGTGTCGACCCTCGCCGCGTCGGTCGGCCAACGCCTGCGCCGCACCGTGGAG
The DNA here is from genome assembly GCF_003667455.1 of Micromonospora sp. CV4. NCBI lineage: Bacteria > Bacillati > Actinomycetota > Actinomycetes > Micromonosporales > Micromonosporaceae > Micromonospora > Micromonospora sp. CV4. The sequence goes on from NZ_RCVI01000262.1 coordinate 52,535, forward strand.
CTGGTCCTGGGCGTCACGGTCGGGGTGCTGATCGGTGACCTGGTGCTCGTGGTGATTGGCACCGGCTGGTGGCAACTGGCCCTGATCGTCGTGCTGGCGATCGTCGTCGCATTGTTTCTCGCCGGGAGCGCGGCGGTGGTCATCCAGGCCGGGGCGACAGCGGTGCTCATCGCCACGCTCAGCCCGTCCGTGCGTGACCTGGAGATCCCCCGCTTCGTGGACGCCCTCGTCGGGGGAGCGGTGGCGCTCCTGGTCACCGCCGTGCTGCTGCCGCTGAACCCGCTACGGGTGCTCAACCGGGCCGCACGGCCGGCGCTGGATCTCCTGAGTACCCAGCTCGATGCCACGGCCGGCGCGTTGGCCCGCCACGATGCCGCTCCGGCACGTACCGCCATGGGCGAGCTGCGGCAGAACAAGGACGAGCTGAAGGCGCTCATCGAGGCGACCCAGGGCGCGCGGGAGGCCAGCACGCTGTCGCCGGTGCACTGGCACCAACGGCGCGGACCGGTGGGCCGGTACGCGCAGGCGGCGGAGCCGATCGACCGCGCGATGCGCAACAGCGGGACGTTGATCCGCCGGTCGGTGAGCCTGATCGAGGACGGCGAGCCGATACCGGAGCCGATGCCGAGGGCGGTCACCGACCTTGCCGAGGCGGTACGGCTGATGAAGCGGCAGTTCGCCGCCGGCGACGAACCCAGGCGGGCGCGGGAGCAGGCGCTACGCGCGGTCTGCGCGGCCGGCGACGCCTACCGGGAGGGGGTGGGCTTCTCGGGCGCGGTCGTCGTCGCGCAGGTCCGCACGACCGTCAGCGACCTGTTGGTGGCCACCGGGCTGACCCAGGAGGTGGCGAACCGGGTGGTCCGACGCGCCTTCGGTGAGCTGAGGCCGCCCGCCCGGTCCGGTGGGTGAGCAGGGACGGTCCATTCGGATGGCACCCGATTTTCCAGTGATGGCATCAAGGTGAGCCAGCGGTATTGCACTGTGAGCCAAAGTGGTGCCATGATGGCGTCATGGATCTGAAGCCGTACGTCGAGAACCTGCGTAACGAGTTCGCCGTCGCCGCGGAGGGCGTCGACGCGGAGGGCCGGGCGCTGGCCGAGCGGCTCTCCACCCAACTGGAGGCGGCGACCCGACTCACGCTGCTCGAAGCGCTGTCCGACGCGGCCGACGAGATCACCCGGGAACTCGCCCCCGGGTCGGTGCACGTCCGGCTGCGCGGGCGTGAGCCCGACTTCGTGGTGACGCCGGCGAGCCCACCGGCCGGTGGGGCGGGCGAGGACGCCGGCCCGTCGGTGCTGCCGGCGCCGGTGCTCGCACCCGGCGGCGACGACGGCGGCACGTCGAGGATCAACCTCCGACTCCCCGACCACCTGAAGGCCAGCGTCGAGGACGCCGCCGGCCGGGCCGGGCTGTCGGTCAACGCCTGGCTCGTGCGCGCCGTCGCCGGCGCCATCGGGGCCGGCGACCCGGACCGTCGCCCGACACGTCGGGTGGAGCCGCGCTCCGGCCAGCACTTCACCGGCTGGGCGCGCTGACCCCCGTACCCCCTGCTTCTTCCCGTCCCTCGCCCGCTGCCCACATTCCGGGAGACCACCATGCCTGTTTTCGATACGCCAGAGCCCATCTCCGTCCAGATCGAGCTGCCCGTCGGGGACGCGTGGATCGCCGCTACCGACCGCACCGACACGGTCGTCCAGGTGCGGCCGCGTGACCCGTCGAGCAAGGCCGACGCGAGCGCCGCCGAGCAGACCACCGTCGAGTACGCCTCCGGCCAACTGGTGATCAGAGCGCCGAAGAGTTGGCGCCGCTTCGGTCCCGGCGCCGGCCCCTCGGTGGACCTCCTGATCGAGGTGCCGAGTGGGTCGCGGGTGAACGCCAGGGCGTCCTGGGCGGCGTTCCGCTGCGAGGGGCGGCTCGGCGAGTGCCACCTCAAGACCGGTGGCGCGATCCGGCTCGACCGGACCGGTCCGCTGGACATCGACACCAGCCACGGCGAGGTCGCCGTGGAGCACGTGACCGGATCAGCCCGGGTGAAGGCGTCCTCCGGCAAGGTACGCATCGGCGCGGTCGACGGCACCGCCGAGATCAAGAACTCCTCCGGCGACTGCTGGATCGGCCAGAGCAACGGCGACGTCCGGGTCAACACCGCGTACGGCGACATCACCGTCGACGAGCCGATGGCCTCGGTGGCGGCACGCACGGCCTACGGCAACGTCCGGCTGGGCGAGGTCGTGCGGGGGTCGATCGAGCTGGAGACCTCCTACGGGGCCATCGAGGTCGGCGTCCGCCGGGGGACCGCCGCCTGGCTCGACGTCAGCTCCCGCCACGGTCGGGTGCACAACGCGCTCGACGCGACCGACAGCCCGGCGCAGACCGACGACACGGTCGAGGTCCGGGCCAGCACCTCCTACGGCGACATCATGATCCGCCGCGCCTGACGGCCGCGCGTCGACACCCCCGTCCACGAATCGAGGAGACCATGTCCAGCCCTTCCCGACCCGCGATAGTCGCGACCGGCCTGCGCAAGTCCTACGGCGACAAGGTCGTGCTCAACGGCATCGACCTGGAGATCGCCGAAGGAACGATCTTCGCGTTGCTCGGCCCCAACGGCGCCGGCAAGACCACCATCGTCCAGATCCTGTCCACCCTGATCAGTGCCGACGGCGGCGACGCCCGCGTCGGCGGTCACGACCTGACCCGCGATCCCGACGCGGTACGCGGACTGATCGGCGTCACCGGCCAGTTCTCCGCCGTCGACAACCTGCTCACCGGTCGGGAGAACCTGAGCCTGATGGCCGACCTGCGCCACCTCGGCAGCGTGGCGGGCCGCCGACGCGTCGTCGAGCTGCTGGAGCAGTTCGACCTGACGGAGGCGGCGGACAAGCCGGCGGCGACGTACTCCGGCGGGATGCGCCGGCGGCTCGATCTCGCGATGACCCTGGTCGGCGATCCACGCGTCATCTTCCTCGACGAGCCGACGACCGGCCTCGACCCGCGCAGCCGCCGCGCCATGTGGCAGATCATCCGTGACCTCGTCGCCGACGGCGTCACCATCCTGCTGACCACCCAGTACCTGGAGGAGGCCGATCAACTCGCCAGCCGGATCGCCTTCCTCGACCACGGCCGCCTGATCGCCGAGGGCAGCCCGCACGAGCTGAAGCGGCTCATCCCCGGTGGTCACGTGGTGTTGCAGTTCGCCGAGCCGGCGGGGCTCGACGCGGCGAGCGGCCTGCTCCCGGCGGCCACCCGGGACGACGCGGCGCTGACCCTCCAGGTCGCGAGCGACGGCGGGGTCGGATCGCTGCGAGCCCTGCTCGACCAGCTCGACCGCGCCGCGGTGAACGTGGCCGGTCTCACCGTGCACGGTCCCGACCTGGACGACGTCTTCCTCACCCTGACCGGCCGACCCGACAACGAAAGGGCCATGGCGCGATGAGCACTCTCACCCTCGCTGCCCGCGACTCGAGCACGATGCTGCGGCGCAACCTCCTGCACATGCGGCGCTATCCGTCGATGACCCTCCTGCTCATCGGCATGCCGGTCATCCTCCTGCTGCTCTTCGTCTACGTGTTCGGTGGCACGCTCGGCGCCGGCCTCGGGCCGACCGGCGACCGGGCCCAGTACGCCAACTACGTCACCCCCGGGATCCTGCTCATCACCGTGGCCAGCGGGGCGCAGGGCACCGCCATCTCGGTCGCCATGGACATGACCGAGGGCATCATCGCCCGGTTCCGCACCATGGCGATCTTCCGGCCGTCTGTCCTCACCGGCCACGTGCTGGGCAGCCTGCTCCAGACGCTGCTCAGTCTCGCGGTCGTGACCGGTGTGGCACTGCTGGTCGGCTTCCGGCCGACCGCGAATCCGGTCGAGTGGCTCGCCGCGATCGGCGTCCTCGCCATGATCACTCTTGCGCTCACCTGGCTGTCCGTCGCTCTCGGCCTGGTCAGCGAGAGTGTCGAGACGGCGAGCAACCTGCCCATGCCGCTGGTGCTGCTGCCGTTCCTCGGCAGCGGGTTCGTCCCCACCGACTCGATGCCGACCGCGGTGCGGTGGTTCGCCGACTACCAGCCCTTCACCCCCGTCATGGAGACCCTGCGGGGCCTGTTGCTCGGCACCGGCATCGGGAGCAACGCGGTCCTCGCGGTCGTCTGGTGCGCCGTCATCACCGTGCTCTGCTTCTTCTGGGCCAGGGCCCTGTACAACCGCAACCCCGCCCGCTGATCGCAGCGCCCCGCGGTCGACGACCGCGACAACCCGAAGGCCCGGCCGCCAGGCCGGGCCTTCGGCGTTCCACCTCAGTCGACGTTACGGAGCTGTTGCCGGTAGGTGTCTTGACGAGGGTGGATGTGAGCGTTAACACTGGGCCCGTCGATGGTGGAGGTGGACATGATTCCTGTGGACGGAGCTGGCGAACGCTACGTCGTCGGTGTCGACTTCGGCACGCTGTCCGGGCGAGCCCTGGTGGTCCGGGTCGGTGACGGCGCCGAGCTGGGGACCGCGGTGCACGAGTACGGCGACGGAGTCATCAGCGCCGCTCTTCCCGGAGGTCGGCCGCTTCCGCCGGACTGGGCCCTGCAGAACCCGGAGGACTACCGCGACGTGCTGCGGTACGCCGTTCCGGCGGCCGTGTCCGCCGCGGGAGTGGATCCCGCCGCGATCGTCGGCATCGGCATCGACTTCACCGCCTGCACGGTGCTGCCGACGTTCGCCGACGGCACGCCGCTCTGCGAGGCGCCGGACCTGCGCGACCGTCCGCACTCCTGGGTCAAGCTGTGGAAGCACCACGCCGCCCAGCCGCACGCCGACCGGATCAACGCCCTGGCTCACGATCGGGCGGAGCCGTGGATCGGCCGGTACGGCGGCAAGATCTCCGCCGAGTGGCAGTTCGCCAAGGGCCTCCAGATCCTGGAGGAGGACCCCGAGGTCTACCACCGCGCCGAGCGTTTCATCGAAGCCGCGGACTGGATCGTCTGGCAGCTCAGCGGTGCTGAAACCCGCAGCGTCTGCACGGCCGGCTACAAGGGCATCCTGCAGGATGGCCGGCACCCGTCGCAGAGCTTCCTGACCGCGCTCAACCCGGACTTCGGCGACTTCGTCGCCAAGCTGGACGGTCCGCTGCTGCCGCTCGGCGCCCGGGCCGGCGCGCTCACCGCCCGCGCCGCGGCATGGACCGGCCTGCCGGAGGGGATCGCGGTGGCCGCCGGCAACGTCGACGCGCACGTCACCGCGGCCTCCGCGCAGGCCGTCGAGCCCGGTCGACTCGTGGCGATCATGGGTACCTCCACCTGTCATGTGGTCAACAGCCCGCACCTCGCCGAGGTGGCCGGGATGTGCGGCGTCGTCGACGGCGGCATCAGCGCCGGCGCGTGGGGCTACGAGGCCGGGCAGAGCGGAGTCGGCGACATCTTCGGATGGTTCGTCGAACACGCCGCCCCGGCCGGGGTCGCCTCGCACGAACGCCTCACCGAGCTGGCCGCCAGCCAGCCGGTCGGCGCGCACGGCCTGGTCGCGCTGGACTGGTGGAACGGCAACCGGTCCCTGCTGGTCAACCACGACCTCAGCGGAATGATCGTCGGGATGACCCTGGCCACCCGGCCGCAGGACGTCTACCGGGCGCTGCTGGAGTCCACGGCGTACGGCACGCGGATGATCATCGAGGCGTTCGTCGAGTCCGGGGTGGCGGTGAACGACCTGGTGATCGCCGGCGGTCTCACCTCCAACGAGCTGCTGATGCAGATCTACGCCGACGTGACCAACCGGCCGCTGAACATCATCGGCTCCGCGCAGGGGCCGGCGCTCGGATCGGCCATCCACGCCGCCGTCGCCGCCGGCGAGTACCCGTCGGTCCACGAGGCGTCGCAGGCGATGGGTCGGGTGCACGAGGCCGTCTACCGACCGGACCCGGGCCGGGCGCGCGCGTACGACGCCCTCTACGCCGAGTACCGGACGCTGCACGACCACTTCGGTCGCGGCGGCAACGACGTCATGCTGCGCCTGCGGGCGATCCGCAACGCCGCGGTCGAGGCCGGCGCAGCCCCGCACGAGAGCACCCTGGAGGTGGTCGCATGAGCGCCGACGTGACCCGACAGATCAGCGAGCTGCGCGAGACGGTCGCCCGCCTGCACGCCGAACTGACCCGCTACCGCCTGGTGGCCTGGACGTCCGGCAACATCTCGGCGCGGGTTCCCGGCCGGGACCTCATGGTCATCAAGCCGAGCGGCATCGGCTACGACGACCTCACGGCCGACACCATGGTCGTCTGCGACCTCGATGGCGTCCTCGTCGAGGGGGACCTCGCCCCGTCCAGCGACACCGCCGCACACGCCTACGTCTACCGCGCCATGCCGGAGGTCGGCGGGGTGGTGCACACGCACAGCTCGTACGCCACCGCCTGGGCCGCCCGCGGCGAGGCGATTCCCTGCCACCTCACCGCACAGGCCGACGAGTTCGGCGGGGAGATCCCGTTGGGCCCGTTCGCGCTGATCGGCGGGGACGACATCGGCAAGGGCATCGTCACCACGCTCGCCGGGCACCGCTCACCCGCGGTGCTCATGCGTAACCACGGCGTCTTCACCATCGGCCGCGACGCCCGCGCCGCGGTCAAGGCGGCGGTCATGTGCGAGGACGTCGCCCGCACCGCGCACCTCACGCGCGCACTCGGGCAGCCGGTGCCGATCGCGCAGGCGGACATCGACGCGCTCTACCACCGCTACCAGAACGCCTACGGCCAACAACCGACCGCACCGGCGAGTTCCTGACCGGCGACCCCGGCGCGGCCCGCCGGGCCGCATCACCGATGGCACCGCACGCACCACCCGCGTACGCCGCCCGCCCCCACGTCGGCGGTCGTCGCGGCACCCTGCACCCCCGAGCCAAGGAGAACCGATGAGGAAGATGCGACCGAACTCCGCTCCGTGGCGCGCCGCCGCGGTCCTCGCCAGCGTGCTGCTCGTCGGCAGCATGGCGGCCTGCGGCAACAGCGACACCGGCGGTGGGTCCACGGACGACGGCAAGATCACGCTGGGCTTCTCGCAGGTCGGCGCGGAGAGCGGTTGGCGTACCGCGAACACGACCTCGATCAAGGAGGCCGCCGCCGCCGCGGGCATCGAGCTGAAGTTCGACGACGCGCAGCAGAAGCAGGAGAACCAGATCAAGGCCATCCGCAACTACATCCAGCAGAAGGTCGACGTGATCGCCTTCTCGCCGGTGGTGGAGTCCGGGTGGGACACCGTGCTCAAGGAGGCCAAGGACGCCGGCATCCCGGTGATCCTGACCGACCGCTCGGTCGACTCGGCCGACAAGTCCCTCTACAAGACCTTCCTCGGCTCGGACTTCGTCAAGGAGGGCCGGCTCGCCGGTGAGTGGCTGATCGAGCAGAAGAAGACCGCGTCCGGGCCGGTGAACATCGTGGAGTTGCAGGGCAACACCGGTGCGGCGCCCGCGAACGACCGCAAGAAGGGCTTCGGCGAGGCGATCGCCGCCAACCCGAACCTGAAGATCATCGCCTCTCAGCCGGGTGACTTCACCCGGGCGGGCGGCAAGCAGGTCATGGAGCAGTTCCTCAAGGCCAACCCGAAGATCGACGTGCTGTTCGCGCACAACGACGACATGGGCCTGGGCGCGCTCGAGGCGATCACTGCCGCCGGCAAGGTGCCCGGCAAGGACATCACCATCATCACGGTCGACGCCGTCAAGGACGGAATGCAGGCTCTCGCCGACGGGAAGTTCAACTTCATCGCGGAGTGCAGCCCGCTGCTCGGCCCGCAGCTGATGGACCTGGCCAAGAAGGTGCACGCCGGCGAGGAGGTGCCTGCTCGGATCGAGACCGAGGAGACCACCTTCACCCAGGAGCAGGCCAAGGAGGCTCTGCCCAACCGCAAGTACTGATCGACGCCCGGGGGTCGCCGCGCTCGCGCGGCGGCCCCTGTGCCCACCACCTCTAGAACAGGCCTGATCGGATGACGGACAACCGTCCGGTCGTGACGATGACCGGGATCAGCAAATCCTTCCCCGGGGTGCGTGCACTCCACGATGTCAACTTCCGGCTCTTCCCCGGCGAGGTGCACGCCCTGATGGGCGAGAACGGCGCCGGCAAGTCGACCCTCATCAAGGTGCTGACCGGCGTCTACGACACCGACGAGGGCGCGATCACCCTCGATGGCCAGCCGGTGTCCTTCACCGGGCCGATGCAGGCGACGGCCGCCGGGGTGAGCACCGTCTTTCAGGAGGTGAACCTCTGCACCAACCTCTCGGTCGCGGAGAACATCTTCATCGGACGCGAGCCCCGGCGCCTCGGCGCCGTCCGCTGGGGTGAGGTCCGCCGCCGCGCCCGTACGCTGTTGGCCCGCCTCGACCTCGACCTCGACGTCAGCGCGCCGCTCGGCTCGTACTCCCTGGCGATCCAGCAGATGGTCGCCATCGCCCGCGCGATCGACATCCAGGCCCGGGTGCTGATCCTGGACGAGCCGACGTCCAGCCTCGACGCCGTCGAGGTCGCGCAGCTGTTCCGCATCATGCGACAACTGCGCGACGAGGGCATCGCGATCCTGTTCGTGACCCACTTCCTCGACCAGGTCTACGAGATCGCCGATCGCATCACCGTGCTGCGCAACGGCGGGCTCGTCGGCGAGTACGCGACCGCCGAGCTGCCCCAGCTCAGCCTCGTCGAGAAGATGATCGGCAAGGAGCTCGACGTCCTCGAGGGCATCGAGGAGCACTCCCGACGGAACCTGGCCGTACTGGAGGAGGGCACCCCCCTGGTGGCGGTGTCGGACTTCGGCCGGGCGGGCTCGGTCGAGCCGTTCAGCCTCACCATCCACGCCGGCGAGGTGGTGGGCCTGGCCGGCCTGCTGGGCTCGGGGCGTACCGAGGTGGCGCGGTTGTTGTTCGGCGCCGACCGGACGGACGGCGGTCAGGTCGCGGTCGACGGCACGCCGAGCAGCCTGCGTACGCCCGCCCAGGCCATCGGCCACGGCGTCGGCTTCTGTTCGGAGAACCGCCGCGCGGAGGGCATCGTCGCCGACCTGTCGGTCCGCGAGAACATGATCCTCGCCATGCAGGCCGCCCGCGGCTGGCTGCGGCCCATCCCACGTCGCCGGCAGGACGAGCTGGTCGACAAGTACATCAAGGCGCTGAACATCCGGCCGTCCGACCCGGAGGTGCCGGTCCGCAACCTCTCCGGCGGAAACCAGCAGAAGGTGCTCCTGGCCCGTTGGCTGATCACCGAGCCACGGCTGCTGATCCTCGACGAACCGACCCGGGGCATCGACATCGGCGCGAAGACCGAGATCCAGAAGCTCGTGACGCAGTTGTCCGACGGCGGCATGGCGGTCCTGTTCATCTCCGCCGAGCTGGAGGAGGTGCTGCGTCTCAGCCACAAGGTGGCCGTGATGCGGGACCGGCAGATGGTCGCCCAGCTCGCCAACGACGACGGCCTCGACGCCGACCGCGTCATGCAGACGATCGCCAGTGGATCCCACCGGGAGGAGGCAGACCGATGAACGACACCATGAGCCGCTACCGGACGATGACCGGTCACCGGCTGTTCTGGCCCGCCGCCGTGCTGGTCGTCATGCTCGTCGCGAACACGATCTACCGGCCCGGGTTCCTGTCGATCGAGCTCAAGGACGGGCACCTGTACGGCACGCCGATCGACATCCTGCGGCTCAGCGCGCCCCTGATCCTCGTCGCGCTGGGCATGACCCTGGTCATCTCCACCGGCGGCATCGACCTGTCGGTCGGGTCGGTCTGCGCCATCAGCGGGGCGATCGCCTGCATGTACATCAGCAAGCAGCCCGATCAGAACAGCCTTGCCGTGGTGTTGACCGCCCTCGCGATGGCGTTGGGGGTCGCGCTCGTGCTCGGCGCCTGGAACGGGGTGCTGGTCGCCGTGATCGGCATCCAACCGATCATCGCCACCCTGATCCTGATGGTGGCCGGCCGGGGTCTCGCCCAGCTGATCACCCAGGGCCAGATCATCACCATCAACTCCGAGCCGTTCCGGGCGATCGGGCTGGGCCACCTGCTGACCCTGCCGCTGGCCATCTTCATCGCCCTCGCCGCGGCCCTGCTCGTCGCCGCGTTCACCCGCCGCACCGCGCTCGGCATGATCGTGGAGTCGGTGGGCGGGAACGCCGTGGCAAGCCGGCTCGCCGGCATCCGGTCCGGCCGGGTCATCTTCCTCGCGTACGTGCTCAGCGCCGTCTGCGCGGCCGTCGCCGGTTTCATGATGACGGCCAACGTCTCCAGCGCCGACGGCAACGCCGTCGGCCTGTGGGTGGAACTCGACGCCATCCTCGCGGTCGTCATCGGGGGCACGTCCCTCGCCGGCGGCCGGTTCTTCCTCAGCGGCACCATCCTCGGCGCGCTGATCATCCAGACCCTGACCACCACGGTGTACGCCATGAACATCTCCCCGCAGACCTCGCTGCTGTTCAAAGCAGTCGTCGTGATCGCGGTCTGCCTCATCCAGGCGCCGGCCTTCCGGGCGCGGTTCACCCGCCGCAGGGGGAGTGTTCCGCCGTCGAGCGCGATCGCCGACAAGCCGAAGGAGCAGGTGCCGGCATGACCACTGGATCGCTCACCGCCGGCCGTGCCCGGTTCCGGCTGCCGAGGCGGCAGATACCGGTCCTGGCGACGCTCGTCCTGCTCCTGGTGATGTACGGCATCGGGGTGTCCCAATACCAGGCGTTCTCCAACGTGCAGGTCATCTTCAACGTCTTCATCGACAACGGCTTCCTGCTCGTCGTCGCGGTGGGCATGACCTTCGTGATCCTCACCGGCGGCATCGACCTGTCGGTCGGGTCCGTCGTCGCCATGACGGCGATGGTGTCGGCCTCGCTGCTCCAGCAGGGGCTGCCGGCGGCGCTCGTGCTCGTCATCGCCCTGCTCATCGGCCCGACGCTCGGCCTGCTGATGGGCTGCGCCATCCATTTCTTCGAGATCCAGCCGTTCATCGTCACGCTCGCCGGGATGTTCTTCGCCCGGGGGATGTGCACGTTCATCTCCGGCTCGTCCATCCCGATCACCGACGGGTTCTGGACCAGGATGTCGCAGGAGCGGATCGGTGACCCCCGGGGCAACTTCGTGTCGATCAGCGTGCTGGTCGCCTTCGTCGTGGTCGCCGTCGCCGCGTACACGCTGGCCTACACCCGGCTGGGGCGCAACGTGTACGCCATCGGCGGCAACCCCCAGTCGGCGCTGCTGATGGGCCTGCCGTTGGGGCGTACCCGGATCGCCGTCTACACGATCAGCGGCCTGTGCTCCGCGATCGGCGGCATCCTGCTGTCCTTCTACACCCTCTCCGGCGCGCCGTTGATCGCCGTCGGCATGGAGTTGGACGTCATCGCCGCCGTCGTCATCGGTGGGACCGTGCTCACCGGCGGCTCGGGTTACGTCTTCGGCACGGTGCTCGGCGTCCTGGTCCTGGGTGTGATCCAGACCCTCATCACCTTCGACGGAAGCCTCAACTCCTGGTGGACCAAGATCGTGATCGGCGGCCTGCTCTTCGCGTTCATCCTCCTTCAGCGGCTCATCGGAATCCGTTACAAGTGATCGCCCCTCTCGCGGAAGGCAACTCCATGGCACCACACACCGCACCCGAGATCTGGTTCCTCACCGGCAGCCAGGGCATGTACGGCGAGGAGACTCTCCGGCAGGTGGCCGAGCAGTCCCGCGTGATCGCGGCCGCGCTCGACGACTCGCCGCAGATTCCCGCCCGGGTGGTCTGGAAGCCGGTCCTGACCAACAGCGGTGACATTCAGCGGGTCTGCCGTGACGCGGCCGCACAGGGCGCGATCGGGGTGATCGCGTGGATGCACACCTTCTCCCCGGCGAAGATGTGGATCGCCGGCCTGGACGCGCTGCAGACGCCGCTGCTGCACCTGCACACCCAGGCCAACGTCTTGCTGCCGTGGGACGAGATCGACATGGACTTCATGAACCTGAACCAGGCCGCCCACGGCGACCGTGAGTTCGGGTACATCCAGACCCGTCTCGGTGTCGCGCGCAAGACCGTCGCCGGGCACGTCAGCGACCCGCGGGTCACCGCCCGGGTCGGGGCGTGGGCCCGCGCGGCGCTCGGCTGGTCGGCGATGCGATCGCTGCGCCTGGCCCGCTTCGGCGACAACATGCGCGACGTCGCCGTGACCGAGGGCGACAAGGTCGAGGCGGAGCTGCGTTTCGGGGTGTCGGTCAACACCTACGGCGTCAACGACCTGGTCGAGGTGGTCGGCGAGGTCACCGACGCGCAGGTGGACGACCTCGTCAAGGAGTACGAGGACACCTACCGGGTCGTTCCGGGTCTGGTCGCCGGGGGTGCGCAGCACGACTCCCTGCGGTACGCGGCCCGGCTGGAGCTGGGCATGCGCGCCTTCCTGGACGAGGGCGGGTTCCGGGCGTTCACGACGAACTTCGAGGACCTCGGTGGTCTGCGTCAGCTGCCCGGCATCGCCGTGCAGCGGCTGATGGCCGACGGCTACGGCTTCGGCGGTGAGGGCGACTGGAAGACCTCCGTGCTGGTGCACACCCTCAAGGCCATGTCGGTGGGCGTGGACGGCGGGACGTCGTTCATGGAGGACTACACCTACGACCTGACCCCCGGCGAGGAACTGGTGCTGGGCGCCCACATGCTGGAGGTCTGCCCGACCATCGCGTCCGACGTGCCGAACGTGGAGATCCATCCGTTGAGCATCGGCGGGCGGGAGGATCCGGTCCGGCTCGTCTTCGACGCCGCGCCCGGGCCGGCCGTGGTGCTCGGCCTGGCCGACATGGGGGAGCGCTTCCGGCTCGTGGCCAACGAGATCGACGTGGTCGCGCCGCCCCAGCCGCTGCGCCGGCTGCCGGTGGCCCGCGCGGTCTGGCGGCCACGACCCGACCTGCCCGGATCGGCGGAGGCGTGGATCACCGCCGGCGCACCGCACCACACCGTGCTGTCCCAGGCGGTGGGCGTGGAGGAGTTGCACGACCTGGCGGAGATGAGCCGTACCGAACTGGTCGTCATCGACGCCGACACCGAGCCCCGCCGCTTCGCTGACGAGATCCGCTGGAACCAGGCCTACTACCGGCTGGCCCGCGGCTTCTAGCATGATCACGAGGCGGTGAAGCAGTGACCGAGACAGGCGGCGCGGGCGGCCCAATGCCCTGCCCCGGCAGGAGACGCCCGCGTCGCCCGGGCCGGCGCCCCCGGCCGGCCGCACGCCTGGTCAGGGCGTCCGTTGGCGTAGACTGTCGGCCATCCAGCGCTGGTCAACCGGGGTTTGACACCGGCGCGACGGCTGAGCGCAGGGATCGGTCGACCGCTCCGGTCGGCGTCAGCGGGCCGCGGCTTCGGGTCCGCAGACGGGGGAAGTGACATGGCCGTGCACGGTCCGGCGATGACGGACGTCGCCCGTCTGGCCGGTGTCTCCCACCAGACGGTGTCGCGGGTGCTCAACGGGCACCCCAACGTCCGTGAGCAGACCCGGTTGCGGGTGCGGGCGGCGATCGCGGAGCTGGGCTATCGGCCCAACGGCGCGGCACGTGCGCTGGTGACCGGCCGGTCGCAGGTGATCGGCGTGGTGGCACAGAACACGACCCTGTACGGGCCGGCGTCGTTGCTGGCCGCCTTGGAGCAGACCGCCGCGGAGGAGGGTTTCGCGGTGAGTGTGGGCAGCGTACGGGACCTGGACTACCGTTCCATCTCCGCCGCGGTCGAGCGGCACCTGTCGCACCGGGTCGCCGGCATCGTCGTCATCGCGCCGGTGGAATCGGCCGGTGAGGCGCTGGAACGCCTGCCGAAGGACGTCCCGCTGGTCACCGTCGACGGTGACCCCCGCCGCCCGGTGCCGTTGGTGACGGTCGACCAGGTGGCCGGTGCCCGGGCGGCGACCCAGCACCTGCTGGACGCCGGGCACCGCACGGTCTGGCACGTGTCCGGGCCGTCCGACTGGTTCGACAGCGTCGGGCGGATCGAAGGCTGGCGGGACGCGCTGCTGGCCGCGGGGGCGGACCCGCCACCGTTGATGCAGGGGGACTGGTCCGCGGCCTCGGGCTACCGGTCCGGGCAGCTGCTGGCGCGGATGCCCGAGGTGACCGCGATCTTCACCGCCAACGACCATCTCGCGCTCGGTGTGCTGCGGGCGTTGCACGAGTTCGGTCGACGAGTGCCGGACGAGATCAGCGTGGTTGGCTTCGACGACGTGCCGGAGGCGGCGTACTTCATTCCGCCGCTGACCACCGTCCGGCCGGACTTCGACGCGGTGGCGCGGGCGAGTATCCAGCTGCTGCTGGCCCAGGTCGAATCGGGCACCGGCGGGGCGCTGCGGCAGACCATCGCCCCGACCCTGGTCGCCCGCGACAGCGTCGCCGCGCCGCGCGACCGCTGACCGGCGCCCAACCCCGTGCCACCTCCGATTCAGGCCGGTCGAGTGCGGCTCCCTGCCGCTTGATCGTCCCGTTTTCCTTGATGTCGGGGTGTCCGGGCGTCGGGGATGCCCCGGTATCAGTGATGACGAGTCGATCACCGGCGGGGCTTCGGGCAGACGTCCCCAGGGGGGTGGCTGACCGGCCGGTAGCTGCCTGGTCGCCGGTCGGCCGACCTCACACCTGCCTCCTGTAGAGCTTTCCCAGATGTGGGGCAGGGAGGTACCTAGGTTGGGCCGCGTTCGGGTTGGGCCGCGTTCGGGTTGGGCCGCGTT
>NZ_RCVI01000408.1:0-11343 GCF_003667455.1 Micromonospora sp. CV4
GCCTCTGCCTCTCCGGCGCCGCTAGCGCCAGGAGACCGCGCCAGCCAGGCCGGCGCGGGCCCGACCGCCGACCCGGGGCCCGCCCCGGCCGCCGCACCCGCGCCCGCGGAGACCACCGAACCCCTGACCGCGACTGAGAGGGACGCCTAGTGCCGCATTCGACGAAGCAGAGCGCCGGCCTCGACTGGCTGCTCGACGAGTTGGTGGAACGGGTACCGGCGGCCCGGGAGGCGGTGGTGCTCTCCGCGGACGGGCTGCTGCTCGGCTCCTCGGCCGAGCTGGAGCGTTCCGACGCCGAGCACCTCTGCGCCCTCGCCGCCGGCTTCTCCAGCCTGGCTCGGGGCGCGAGCCGGCACGTGGACGGTGGCCCGGTCCGGCAGACCGTGGTGGAGATGGAGTCGGCGTACCTCTTCGTCACCGCCGCCGGGCAGGGCGCCTGCCTGGCCGTGGTGAGCGACGCCGACGCGGACATCGGCCTGGTCGCGTACGAGATGGCGATGCTGGTGATCCGGGTTGGGGAGAACCTCACCGCGGCGGCCCGACCGTCGGCGGGTGCCGGTGATGCGAGCTGAGCCGCCCGGGCCGCAGCACGAGTGGCTGGACGGCGACGCCGGCCCGGTAGTGCGCCCGTACACCCTCACCGGCGGCCGGGTACGCTCCGCCGTCGATGGGTTCGACCTCGTCGCGTTTGTACTGGCCGGGTCGGATCTCGACCCGGCGGCCGACCCGCGGCTGCTCCCGGAGCACCGGCGGCTGGTCGCGCTGGCCCACCGGCCGGTGTCGGTGGCCGAGCTGGCGGCCGAACTGGACCTGGCGGTCGGGGTGGTCCGGGTGCTGCTCGGTGACCTCCTCGCCCGGGGCCTGGTCGCGGTGCACGAGCCGCCGGGCGCCGGCCGCGTTCCCGACAACGACATCCTCAAGGCGGTGGTCAGTGGACTTCGTGCGCTATGACCATGCGGGCTCCGGGACCACCATCCCGCTGGCACTGAAGATCCTCATCGCCGGAGGCTTCGGGGCCGGTAAGACGACGCTGGTGAGCGCGCTGAGCGAGGTCCGGCCGTTGCAGACCGAGGAGGTGCTGACGGGCGCCGGGATCGGCACCGACGACATCTCCGGGGTGGAGGGGAAGTCGACCACCACGGTGGCGATGGACTTCGGCCGGATCACCATCAACGACGACCTCCAGGTCTACCTGTTCGGCACTCCCGGCCAGGACCGGTTCTGGTTCCTCTGGGACGAGCTGGCCTTCGGCGCGCTCGGCGCGGTGGTGCTCGCCGACACCCGGCGGCTGGCCGACTGCTTCCCGTCCATCGACTACTTCGAGCAGCGGGGCATCCCGTTCGTGGTGGGCGTGAACTGCTTCGACGACTCCCGGCGGTTCAACCTGGAGACCGTACGCCGGGCGCTCGACCTCGACCCGGACGTGCCGATGGTGCTGTGCGACGCGCGGGACCGGCAGTCCGGCAAACTGGTGTTGATCTCCCTGGTCGAGCACGTGGCCCGGCAACGCGGCGAGCCCGTGCCGGCCGCCTGAGTCGTCGGTCGCCGACTGCCGGGCGGCAGCGGCTGGGCCTCGGCGGCGCCGATCCGGGCCCGGAAAGCGGGTTAACGGACCGGCGTCGCGGGCAGCCTCTGGTTGGATCGACGCAGGATGCCGGCGGAGGGGTTGGACGTGAGTGGTCAGGTCGAGGTCGTCCACATCGGGGGTTACACCGCGCAGAGCGGCGGGCGGGGCAGCGGCATCGTCGCCGCCCGCCGTGACCCGGCCACCGGGGCGCTGACCCCGCTCGGCACGGTGGCGACCACCCCGTCGCCCTCGTTCCTGGCCCGGCACCCCACGCAGCCGGTGCTCTACGCGGTCAACGAGCTGACGGACGGGGAGGTCAGCGCCTGGCAGGTCGGCCCCGACGGCGCGCTGGATCCGCTCGGCACCTGGTCGACCGGCGGGGCGGAGCCCTGCCATCTCGCGGTGCTGCCCGACGGCGGCCACCTGGTGGCGGCCAACTACGGCGGCGGCAGCGTCGCGGTCTTCCCGCTCGACGCGCGGGGCGTGCCCGGTGAGCGCACCGACCTGGTGGTGCACGAGGGGCACGGCCCCGACCCGGAGCGCCAGGAGCGGGCGCACACCCACATGGTCTCGCCGGGGCCGGGCCGAGGGCCGCTGCTCGCGGTCGACCTCGGCACCGACTCGGTCTACCGGTACGACCTGGACGGCGCGAGCGGGCGGCTGGTGCCACGTGGTCCCCGGATCCGCACGGCGCCGGGCGTGGGGCCCCGGCACCTGGCCCGCCACCCCGACGGGCGGCGCTGCTATCTCGTCGGCGAGCTGGACGCCTCGGTCACCGCGTACGAGCTGACCGACGACGGTGCGCTGCACCAACGTGGTCGGATCGAGGCGAGCGAGCGGGCCGGCCATGTCCAGCCGTCGGAGGTCGCGGTCGCCCCGGACGGCCGGTTCCTCTACGTCGCCAACCGGGGTGTGGGCACCATCGCCGTCTTCGACCTGGCCGGTGAGCTGCCCGAGCTGGTGGCCGAAGTGGACACCGGCGGCGAGTGGCCCCGGCACTTCGCGCTGATCGGGGAGCACCTCTACGTCGCCGACGAGCGGGCGGACATGGTGCGGGTCTTCGGGCGGGACGCCGGCACCGGCGTACCGGCGCCGATCGGTGAGCCCGTGCCGGTGCCGAGCCCGACCTGCGTGCTGCCGTGGGCCGCGCAGCCGAGGGGCGAGACGCGAGGGTGACACCGGTTTGGCAACACCGTGGGTCCGTCTCGTGACTCTCCGTTGCTAAACAGCGATCAACTGTTTCTCCTCCGTAACTTTCGTCCGAACGGATGTGGCAGAGAAGGCACCTTGTACGCAAGATGGTCACCGTGTCAGCAGGCCGCCATCGCATGCGTTCGAAACTTCATCTAGCCGCCGCCGCCGCTACGGCGACGGTGCTCGTCGTCACGACCGGCGTCTGGTTCGGCTATCGGGAGCTGATCGAGCCCAGCTGTTCGGGGGAGATTCGGCTCGCCGTGGCAGTCGCCTCCGAGCTCGCGCCGGCGGTGGACGCCGCCGCGTCGCAATGGGTCAAGGAGGGCGCCGCGGTAGGCCCCACCTGCATCCGGGTGGACGTCTCCGCGTCCGACCCGGTCGACGTGGCCGCCGTGGTGGCGGCCAAACACGGTGCGGTCCTGGCCGGCGTCGGGCAGGCCAGCGGCACCGCCGTCACCCCGGACGTCTGGGTGCCGGACTCCTCGACCTGGCTGCTGCGGTTGAAGAAGGACGCCACGGCGTTCGCTCCGACCAACAGCGCCTCCATCGCGCGCAGTCCCGTCGTCGTGGCGATGCCCGAGCCGGTGGCCGGCCGGCTGGGCTGGCCCAAGAAGAAGTTCACCTGGACGGACCTGTTCAAGCAGGTCAACAACCCGGGCACCCCGCTCCGCACCGGAATCGTCGAGCCGACCCGGGACGCGGCCGGCCTGTCCGGCCTGCTCTCGCTGACCGCGGCGGCCAGCGCCGCCGGTGGCGACGCTCAACGCAACACCGTCGGCGCCCTGCGGGCCCTGGCCACGGGGCGTTCCTCGCTCCGCAACGACCTGCTGGCCCGGTTCCCGACCGCCAAGGACCCGACGTCCATCGCCAGCGGCCTCGGCGCGGCGGCACTGTCCGAAGAGGACGTGATCGCCTACAACAGCAAGGAGCCGCCGGTACGGCTCGCCGCGCTCTACATGGAGCCGGCGCCGATGCCGCTGGACTACCCGTACGCGGTGCTGCCCGGCATCGAGCCGACCAAGGCCTCGGCGGCCCGGGTGTTGTTCGAGGTGCTCACCACCAGCAAGTTCCGCGACCGGCTGGCGGCGCAGTCGCTGCGCGCGCCGGACGGCAACTGGGGCGCCGGCTTCAAGGCGCCGCAGGGCGCGCCGAGCCCGGCCGGTGGCGCCTCGACCGCGCCGGCCACCGGAGGCACCGCCGCGGGTGGCCTCGACCCGGCCGCGATACAGCGGGTCGTCTCCAGCTGGTCGATCGCCACCCAGTCCGGCCGGATGCTGGCCGTCATCGACGTCTCCGGCTCGATGAAGGAGAAGGTGCCCAGCGCCAACAACCGCAGCCGGGAGGAGGTCACCGTGGACGCGGCACGCCGCGGCCTCGGCCTCTTCGACGACTCCTGGTCGATCGGCCTGTGGACCTTCTCCACCAAGCTGGTCGGCAACCGGGACTACCGCCAGCTGATCCCCATCGGCCCGCTCTCCGCCCAGCGGGCCCAGTTGGAGGGCGCGCTCGGCGGCATCAAGCCCTCCGACGGCGGCACCGGCCTCTACGACACCACGCTGGCGGCGTACCAGGCGGTGCAGGAGAACTGGCAACCCGGCCGGGTCAACTCGATCGTGCTGTTCACCGACGGCAAGAACGAGGACGCCGACGGCATGAGCCAGGCCCAGTTGCTCGCCAAGCTGAAGCAGATCGCCGACCCGGAGCGGCCGGTCCAGGTGGTCATGATCGGTATCGGCGAGAGCGTCAGCAAGGCCGAGCTGGAGTCGATCACGAAGGTGACCGGTGGCGGCAGCTTCGTCACCAAGGACCCGAGCGAGATCGGCAACATCTTCCTCAACGCCATCGCGCTCCGCCCGCCCGCGCCGCGCTGATTCGAGGCACAGCCACGAAGGAGTCCGTCGTACCGCCGATCCGGTACGGCGGGCTCTTTCTCAGCAGTCCCTGATGGTTGAAGAAAAGTGACGGCAATACGTCGGAAGTAATCGGCGGTCATAGTTGTCAGGGCAGGATGGCGACGTGTTCCGGCATCGTCGGTCCGCCTCCGGTCCGACCCGTCGGCCGGGGCCGTCCTGGTCAGAGTGGGAGGGCCGGTGACCGCAGCGACACTGTCGACCCCCGCGAGCAGGTCGGGGAAGTCAGGCGGCCGTCCGGCCGGGCTGGTGACACGCGCCGACGAACGGTCCTACATCCGGGTGCTGGTGGTGCTGGACACCACCGTCCTCATCCTCGCGCTGCTCGTCGGATACGTGGCCCGGTTCGGCGACGACGAGCCCAGCGGCTCGAAGATCCCGTACGTGCTGGTGGCGCCGGGGCTGGTGCTGGCCTGGCTGGTCTCGCTCAAGGCACTCGGCTGCTACGACGACCGGGTCATCGGTTACGGGGCGGACGAGTACCGGCGGGTCAGCTCGGCCAGCCTGCGGCTGGCCGGCGCGATCGCGATCGCCGGGTACATCGCCGACGTCGGCGTCTCCCGAGGCTTCCTCGGCATCACCTTCGCGGTGGGCACCCTCGGGCTGGAAGTCGCCCGCTTCGCCGCCCGCAAGCGTCTGCACCGGGCCCGCTCACGTGGTGCCGGTTGGTCCCGCAAGGTGCTGGTGGTCGGCGACACCGCGCACGTGCTGGAGCTGGTGCACACGTTGCGTCGGGAGCCGTACGCCGGCTATCACGTGGTCGGCGCGTGCATCCCGGACGCGCTGCTGGCGCCGGTGGCGCAGCGGTTGGGCGACGTGCCGGTGGTCGGATCGTTCCGCGGCATCCCGGAGGCCGCCACCGCGATCGGCGCGGACACGGTCGCCGTCACGGCCTCCGGCGAGCTGACCGCCGCCCGGTTGCGCCGGCTCGGCTGGCAGCTGGAGGGGACCGGCGTCGACCTGGTCGTGGCGCCCGCGCTGACGGACGTGGCCGGCCCGCGGATCCACACCCGCCCGGTCGCCGGGCTGCCGCTGATCCACGTCGAGGCACCCGAGTTCCGCGGCGCACGGAAGCTGGTCAAGGGCTTCGTCGACCGGTCCGTCTCGTCGCTGGCGCTCGCGTTGCTGCTGCCGCTGATCGTGTTCATCGCGTTGGCCATCAAGCTGGACAGCCGGGGCCCGGTGCTGTTCCGGCAGACCCGGGTCGGTCGGGGCGGGCAGGAGTTCGGCGTGTACAAGTTCCGGACCATGGTGGTGAACGCCGACGCGCTGCTCGCCGAACTGGCCGCCCGCAACGAGACCGACGGCCTGATGTTCAAGATGCGCGACGACCCACGGGTCACCCGGGTCGGCCGGTTGCTGCGCAAGTGGTCGCTCGACGAGCTGCCACAACTGGTCAACGTGCTGCTGGGCCAGATGAGCCTGGTCGGGCCGCGCCCGCCGCTGCCCTCCGAGGTGGCCCGCTACGACGGCGACGTGGCCCGGCGGCTGCTGGTCAAGCCCGGTATGACCGGCCTGTGGCAGGTCAGCGGCCGGTCCGACCTGAGCTGGGAGGACGGCATCCGGCTCGATCTCTACTACGTGGAGAACTGGTCCCTCGCCGCCGACCTCACCATCCTCTGGAAGACCTTCGGCGCGGTGCTCAACAGTCGCGGCGCCTACTGATCACGGCCCCCTGTCGTCTCGGCCGGTAGCGGCTGCGGGCCGGTCCAGTCCAGGCAGACCACCACTGCGTCGTCGACCAGGTCACCGGCGACGAACGCGCGCAGGTCACCGATCAGCGACCGGACGGCGTCCAGCGACTCCATCGGGCCGGTCCGTCGCAGGAACCGGTCCAGCGCCGTCTCGCCGTAGCGCGTGTGCTGCCCGGTGGCCTCCACCACGCCGTCGCTGAGCACGAAGATCCGGTCGCCGCGCTCCAGCGGGAACCGCTGCTCGCGATAGTCGGTCGCCTCGAACATGCCGAGCGGGAACTGCGCCTCCAGAGGCTGCTCGGTGACCTTTCCCTCGCGCAGCAGAACCAGGCGGGGCGAGCCGGCGTCGACCACCGTCAGCACCCCCGAGCGCAGGTCCAGCTCCATCAGCAGCGCGGAGAGGTGCCGTTCACCCCGGTACTCGTCGTAGAGCGCCTGGTCGGCGAGGGCGGCCTGGTCGGCCAGGCGGAGCCCGGCCCGGCGGGCGTTGCGGAGCGCGTGGGTGGCCAGTGAGGTGAGCAGGGAGGCCGCGACACCCTCGCCGGTGCCGTTGATGGTGGACAACCAGAGCCGTTGCCCGTCGTCGGACCAGTCGAAGCTGTCGCCGCGCACCGTGTACGCCGGCTCCAACTGCCCGGCCAGGCTGAACGAGGGCCGGATCCGGCTGCGTCCCGGCAGCAGGTCCCACTGCATCTCCGCGGCCAGGGTGAGCCGCTGGCTGCGCCGCGCCGCGCGGTAGACGTCGGTGCCCGCGGAGACGGCGGCCAGCTCGTGCGCGAGCGCGGTGGCGATGTCGGCCAGCTCGCCGAGGAGGGCCGGGCCGTCCGGGACCGGCGCCAGTCGCAGCACGCCCCGGCGCTCGCCGCGCATGCTGACGGGGAGCCAGGCGGTGCCGTCGTCGACCACCGGCGACTGGTGGTCGAAGGCGCGCCAGGCGGGGTGCCCCGGACCGGTGACGGGGTCACGATCACCCTCGGTGAGGGGCAACAGCTCCGAGAGCCGGTAGTCGACCTGGTACAGCTCCGTCTCGGTGATCCCGTACGACCGGGCAAGAACGTCGCCGACACCGCCGACGAGGCGGTCGGCGGGTGTCTCGTTCAGGGTACGTCGTGCCCGATTGACCGGTTCGCTCATCACCACTCCCTTGATCAAAGCTCGACCACCAGTGGGTTCGGAGTAGTCTCGGGCCACCATGGCCGAACTGCACGGTCCGCCGGACCCCGAGACGAGTATGGCTGCCGCGTTGGATGCGGCGGCGGCTGCCCTGTTGACCGTATGGGAGTCGACCCGGGAGGGGACGGCCAACCGGGTGTCCGGAGCGCAGCTACGCGCTGTGATGGTGGTGGAGCAGTACGACGGGATCAACCTGCGTCGGCTCGCCTCCCGACTCGGCATGCTGCTCAGCTCCGCCAGCCGGCTCTGTGACCGGCTGGTCGCCGCCGGAATGCTGGAGCGTGAGCCGGGCCGTTTCGACCGGCGGGAGATCGCTCTGCACCTCACACCGGAGGCCCGCCGGCTCCTCGCCGAGCTGCGTGCCGACCGCCAGGCGCAACTCGCCGTGGTGCTGGCCGGGATGAGCCCCGCCGGTCGCACGGCGCTGCTGGACGGGATGCGGGAATTCGACGAGACCGCCCGCCGGCAGCAGGCGCAGACGTCGCCGCCGGGCGGGCCGGACGACCTGGACCGCCCCACCGGGCGGGCAGGCGACTGGTCGGACGAGCCGGAGCGGCCGGGACGGGCCGCGTGGACGGGCGCGTCGGGTGACGCCCAACGGACGGTGGGCACGGCCCGGGAGTCGGCGACCGGGGAACCTCCGGTGGCACGGAGCGCCTGACCCACCGGTCGGACCGCGCGCCTCGCACCCACGTCGAGCCGTCGGGGCCGCCGCTGCCGGTCACGCCGGGGGCGCCGCGCACACGGCCAGCATCGCGATGTCGTCGTGGGCCTGCCCGCCCTGCCATTCGTCGACCAACTGGAGCAGCCGGTCGACCAGCGCGGCCGGTGGCAGCCCGGCGGCCGAGGCGACCGCCGCGCGTAGCCGCTCCTCGCCGAACACCTCCACCTCGCGCGGGCCGCCGCGCGCCCCGGTCACCCCGTCGGTGTACGCGAGCAGCAGGTCGCCCGGGTCGAGGTGCACCCGCGTCTCGGCGAACCGGGCGGCGGCCAGCGCGCCGACCGGCATCCCGCCGACCGGGACCGGGGTGACCGCGCCGCCGGGAGTGACCAGCAGTGGCGCCGGGTGACCCCCGCCGGCGATCCGGACGTCCACCCCGGCCGGCCCGCGCTCCAGCGAGCCGAGCAGCAGGGTGGTGAACTGGCTGCGCCGCGCCGCGTCCGGCGCGTCGAACAGCGCCCGGTCGAGCAGCCCGATCAGCTCCAGCGGGCGTTGCTCGACCAGCCGGAGCGTCTGCAACGACTGGCGGACCCGGCCGGTCAGCACGGCCGCGCCGACGCCCTTGCCGCACACGTCGCCGAGCGCGAACAGGGCGCCGGTGCGGTGGGGGAAGACCTCGTAGAAGTCACCGCCGATGCGCAGGGTGTCCCCGGCCGCCCGGTAACCGCCGGCCAGGCTCACCCCGGGCACCGGGGGCAGCTCCGGCGGCAGCAGGCTGGCCTGCAGAACCCGGGCCAGGTGAGCCTGCTCGCCGTGCAGCTCGGCGGTGGCCAGCGCGGCACCGGCCCGGGCGCCGAACTCGCGGGCCAGCTCGATGTCGCGTGGGTCGAAGCCGGCCCGCCCGGCGCGGCGGATCAGCAGCAGGGCCCCGAACGGGCCGCCGGCACTGCGGATCGGGCTGACCAGCGCCGCGCCCGGTCGGCCGAACCCGGGCGGCAGCACGGAGGACAGGTCGGCGAGCTCGGTGTCCAGCCTCGGCTCGGTGAGCTCGCCGGCCAGCGCCTCGGTCAGCCCGGGCACGGTGTCGGTCAGCCCCGGCCCGGCCAGCCCGGTGGCGGGCGTCGGGTCGCTCTCGGCGTACCGGATCCAGCGGGGGCGCTGATCGGCCGGCGCCGGCGGGCGGTGCAGCACCACGGCGGCGTCGGCCAGGTACGGCACGGCGAGGGTCGCGGTGGCCCGCAGCGTCTGGTCCCGGTGCAGGGAGCGCCCCAGCCGGCTGCCGGCCTGGGCGAGGAAGGCGGTGCGGGAGCGTTCGGCCAGCAGCGCGTCGGTGCGGGCGTGTTCCTCGGTGACGTCCCGGACGTACCAGGCGTACCGCGCGCCGGCGAGCCGCCGTCGCACGCCGCGCAGTCGCCGGCCGCGATGCTCGACGTCGAAGCACTCGGCGTCGCCGGCGACCGCCCGGGCCAGCGCTCGCACCGGGCACCGGGACAGCTCGGTGCCGGCGGTGATCTCCGGGAGCAGCTCCGCCGCCATGGCGTTGACCAGGGTCACCCGGCCCGCCTCGTCGGTCGTCAGCACGGCCTCGGCGAGCCCGTCGAGCAACTCGCGGGCCAGCCGGGGGTCGGCCGGGAGCGGGTGGTGGGTGGGCTGCCCCGTCGGCGGGCGGGAGGAGACTCCATCACCGCTGACCGGACCGGCCATGCCGCCCCGTCGGGTCGTGGTCACCGCCCGACGCCGGCCCGCGTCTGACCTGTCGTGCGCATGCTGTTCGTGGACTCCTCGCCCGGGATCGTTGCCTGAGAGCAAGCGTAGCGAGCCCCTGCGACGGACGCCCGGTCAGCCGGAGCGGGCCAGCCAGCCGGCGGGTCGGGCGACGATCTGACGAACCACCGAGCCGGCCGAACCCACCGCGGCGGCCTCCGCGCCGAGCGTCGCCGGTCGGACCGTGACCGGCGACCACGCGGCGGTGAGCACCCGGCCGGCGATCTCGGCGAGCACCGGGGGGCACAGCCAGGGCGCCAGCGGGGCGTACCCGCCGCCGAGCACGACGGTGTCCAGGTCCAGCAGGTTGACCACGCCGGCCACCGCGACACCGAGCGCCGTCCCGGCGTCGTGCAGCGCCCGCAGCGCGCCGGCGTCACCGGCCTCGGCCAGCTCGGCCAGCCGTGCGGTCGCGGTGTCCGCGGGAAGTTCCGCCCGGGCCAGCCCGGCGGCGGCCACGATCGCCTCCTGGCCGGCGTACTGCTCCAGGCAGCCCTGCCCGCCACAGCGGCACGGACGGCCCTGCGGGTGGACCGGGAGGTGCCCGATCTCGCCGCTCCACCCGCGCACGCCGCGGAACAGCGCTCCGTTCAGCACGATGCCGGCGCCGATGCCGACCTCGCCGGAGATGTGCAGGAAGCTGGCCGGGCCGGGCGGGCGGGGGTGCAGCTCGCCGAGCGCGGCGAGGTTGGCCTCGTTGTCCACCACCAGCGCCGGTACGCCGGGCACCTGCTCGGTCAACGGGGGGTGCCCGGCGAGCAGCGCCGGCACCGGCACGTCGTGCCAGCCGAGGTTCGGCGCGAGCCGGACCAGCCCGGCGCCGTCCACCAGGCCCGGCACGGCGAGCGCCGCTCCGGCCAGGGTGAGGCCCTGCCGGGCGGCGTCCGCGCGGGCCTGCCCGGCCATCGCGACCAGTCGGGCGAGTGCCTCGGCGGGGGCGACCGGGCGCAGGTCGGCCCGGTGCACGGTGCGGTGCCGGACCTGGCCGGCGAGATCCACGACGCAGACCGCCAGGTAGTCGACGTTGATCTCCAGGCCGAGCCCGGCCGGCCCCTGGTCGGCCAGCACCAGACCCCGGGCCGGGCGGCCGGCGCCGGCTCGGGGCGCCGGGTCGGCCTCGTCGACCAGCTGGCCGGCGAGCAGGTCCTCGACCACCGCGGACACGGTGGCACGGGTCAGGCCGGTCGCTGTGGCCAGGTCGGCCCGGGACGGGGGACGGTCGGCGGCGGCGATCCGGCCGAGCACCAGGGCGAGGTTGAGCTCGCGGAGGCTGCCCTGTCGGACCGCGCCGGCCGGGGCGTTGGTGGGGCTCACCCCTTGACAGTGCCATAGGCCGCGCAAATAATTCAATCGTTGAACAAATAGTGGACGACCCCACCC
>NZ_RCVI01000411.1:0-11178 GCF_003667455.1 Micromonospora sp. CV4
GGGCGGGATGGCCCCGGCGCCCAGCGCCAGCGCCACGCCGACCCCCTCGGCCTCGGCCTCGCCGAGCGCCGCCGCGCCGTCGCCGAGCGCCAGCGCAGAGCCGGTGCCGGCCAGCATCGAGGAGCAGCGCAAGGCCGTCGAGCAGAAGGTCGGCGCTCCCGCCTGGCAGGCTGCCAGCAAGCTGCAGGCCCCCGCCGACCTGAGCGCCGACCCGTCGCTGGCCGACACGCTCAAGCCGTTCGGCACGCTGTCGCCGCAGGAGGTGGCGGTGCTGCCGGCGCAGATGCAGTTCAACGTGCCGACGATCGGCTGCGCGCAGCTCGACAAGCGCCCGCCGGCGTCGATCTCCGACCCGAAGCAGCAGGTCGTCTCCTGCGAGGACGGCGCCTCGAAGTATCTGCTCGACCAGGCCAAGGTGCTGGGCACCGACGTGTCCGACGCCGACGCGGTGCTCGACCAGACCAACGCCTGGGTGGTCAGCCTCGACTTCACCGGCGACGGCCAGGGCAAGTGGACCGCCCTCACCCGTGAGGCGTTCACCAACGAGGGCCAGGCCTGCGACGCGACCGCGCTGGGTCAGGACGGCAAGTGCCGGGTGGCCGTCGTGCTGGACAACGAGATCGTCTCCTCCCCGGAGATCCAGGGCGTGCTGACCGGCAACTCCCAGATCACCGGCAACTTCAACCAGAAGGACGCCAGCGCTCTGGCCAGCCAGCTGCGCTACGGCGCGCTGCCGGTGACCTTCGAGCAGCAGGAGCAGCAGAACGTCACCGCCACCCTGGGCGCCAGCCACCTGCGCGCCGGTCTGCTGGCGGCCGGCATCGGCATGCTGCTGGTCATCATCTACGCGTTCTTCTACTACCGGCTGCTCGGCTCGGTGATCTTCCTGAGCCTGATCCTCTCCGCGCTGCTGGTCTTCGGCGCGCTGGTGGTGCTCGGCCGGCAGATCGGCTTCACGCTCACCCTCGCCGGCATCGCCGGCATGATCGTCTCGCTCGGTGTGGCGGCGGACTCGTTCGTCATCTACTTCGAACGATTGAAGGACGAGATCCGGGAGGGGCGCAGTCCGCGCAGCGCGGTGCCCCGTGCCTGGATGCGGGCCCGCCGCACGATCATCTCGGCCAACGCGATCACCCTGCTCTCCGCGGTGGTGCTCTACGTGGTCTCGGTCGGCACGGTCAAGGGCTTCGCGTTCGCCCTCGGCCTGGCCACCGTGCTGGACCTGGTCGTGGTCTTCCTCTTCCGGCACCCGATCATGACGATGTTCGCCCGGACCCGGGCGTTCCTGTCCCCGCGGGTCAGCGGTCTGGGTCGGGCGCTTCCGGCCCGCACCCAGCAGACTCAGCCCCGCAACCCGCGCGCCAAGGAGGCCTGAGATGGCTCAGAACGGTCTGGCGAGCCGCCTCTACAACGGCGAGGCCGGTCTCAACGTCGTCGGCCGGCGCAAGCTCTGGTTCGGCGTCGCCGGAGTCCTGGTCCTGATCGCGATCCTCAGCTTCTCGATTCGTGGCTTCAGCCTCGGCATCGAGTTCGCCGGCGGCAACTCGTTCCAGGTGCCGGCCAGCGTCGGCACCCTGGAGCAGGCCGAGGAGGAGGTCAACTCGGCCCTCGCCGCCGAGAACACCGGCGCCCACGTGGCCACCGCCCAGAAGGTCGGCGGCCCCGGTGGCGACTCCTACGAGCTGCGCACCGGGCAGCTCAGCGCCGACCAGGCCAATGCCGTCAAGGCCCAGATTGCCGAGGACCTCGGCATCGAGCCGGCTCAGATCAGCGGCAACCAGGTCAGCGAGGCGTGGGGCAGCCAGGTGACCGAGCGGGCCGTCCTCGGCCTGATCATCTTCATCGCGCTGGTGATGGTCTACCTGATCCTGCGCTTCGAGTGGCGGATGGCGGTCGCCGCGGTCGCCTCGCTGTTCATGAACCTGATCCTCACCGCCGGCATCTACTCGCTGGTCGGCTTCGAGGTCACGCCGTCGACGATCATCGGCTTCCTCACGATCCTGGGCTTCGCGCTCTACGACGTGGTGGTGGTCTTCGACAAGGTTCAGGAGAACACCCGGGGCATCACCGCCAACAACAACCAGACGTACGGCGAGGCAGCCAACCTGGCCGTCAACCAGAGCCTGATGCGGTCGCTGAACACGTCGGTGGTCGCCCTGCTGCCCGTCGGTGGTCTGCTCTTCATCGGCGCCGGCCTGCTCGGCGCCGGCACGCTGAAGGACCTCGGCCTGGTGCTGTTCGTCGGTATGGCGGTGGCGTTCCTGACCTCCATCCTGGTGGCCACCCCGCTGCTGGCGCTGCTGAAGAACTACGACCCGCGGATCCAGGCACACAACAAGCGGGTGCTGGCCCGCCGCGGCGCGCTGTCCCGCGGCGAGGTCACGCCGAAGGGTGCCCCGAGCCCGGCCCAGGCCGACGGTGCGGACACCCCGGTCGACCCGGACTCCGCCGCGCTGGCCGGCGCCGCCCCCAAGGTGGGCGCCCGTCCGGCGGGCAAGCGGTCGACCGGCGCCCGGGGCGGTCGCCCGGGTGGCGGCGGCAACCGGCCGGGTGGCGCCAAGCGGCGCTGACGGCCCCGGGGTCGCCCCGACAGGAAACGCCCGAACGGCGTCCGGCATGCTGTGCGAGCAGCATCCGGACGCCGTCGTCGTTGGAAGGAAGCGGAACAGCCGTGACGGAGACCCACAGCACCGTGCCGCACGGGGACAGCGGCCCGGAGACCGCCCGGCTGGTGGCCAGCCGGGTGCTGGACGTGCCCGACTTCCCCCAGCCCGGTGTCCTGTTCAAGGACCTGATGCCGCTGTTCGCCGACGGTGCGGCGTTCCGCGAGGTGACCGACGGGATCATCGCGTACCACGGGCGGGACAGCTTCGACGTGGTGGTCGGCATCGAGGCGCGCGGGTTCGTCGTCGCGGCGGCCGTCGCGTACGCGGCCGGGGTGGGTGTGGTGCCGGTGCGCAAGGCCGGCAAGCTGCCCCGCCCGGCCCACTCGGTCTCCTACGCTCTGGAGTACGGCGAAGCCACCCTGGAGGTGCACGAGGACGCCTTCACGGCCGGGCACCGGGTGCTGGTGGTCGACGACGTGCTGGCCACCGGTGGCACCGCCGAGGCGACGCTGGACCTGGTGGAGCGGGCTGGGGGCACCGTCACCGGTTTCACCGTGCTGCTGGAGCTCGCCTTCCTGGGCGCCCGGAAGCGGCTGGCCCCGCGTCCCGTCCATGCCCTGCTGACCGTTTGAGCGCCGACCCGTCGGGCGGACCGGGCGCCGACCGTCCGGCGGAGCGGCAGGGGACCGTCCGTGCGGGTAGCATTGCCCTTTGCTGACGCCGGCGGTACGCCGTCCGGCGGCGCGAGACCAGGCCGGCCGACGTACGGCCGGTGTGTTCCGGCGAGCGGTGAGGAGGCCGGTGTCCCACGATGTCGTCCCTCCGGTGGAGGGCACGGTGCACCCGACAGGCGACGCTGACGGCTCGGTGACGGACCGGAACGGTGACGCGCCGACCAGGGTGACGGGCGCCGGCAACGGCTCCGGCAAGGCTCCGGCCGAGGGCGCGGTGCTTCCGACCGCCGGCGCCGTCGAGGCGTCCCCCGGGGCCGACGGTGTCGTGGTCCCGTTCCCGACCGACGCCGGGCTCGACCCGTCGCCGAGCGGCGGCTTCGGGCTGTCCAACGCGCCCACCGGGCGTCGGGTCCGGGCGCGGCTGGCCCGCTTCAACGCGCCGTGGCAGACCTCGCAGGTCAGCGAGGTGCTGGAGCCGCTCATCGCCAGCCACCGGGAAAATCACCCGAAGGCCGACGCCCGGCTGCTCCAGCGCGCCTTCGACACGGCCGCGCGGTGGCATTCCGGGCAGTACCGCAAGTCCGGCGACCCGTACATCACCCACCCGCTCGCGGTGGCCACCATCCTGGGCAACCTGGGGATGGACACCACCACGCTGGTCGCCGCGCTGTTGCACGACACCATCGAGGACACCGAGTACACCCTCGACCAGATGCGCGCCGACTTCGGGGGCGAGGTCGCCCTGCTGGTCGACGGCGTCACCAAACTGGACAAGGTCAAGCTGGGCGACGCGGCCAAGGCCGAGACGATCCGCAAGATGGTCGTGGCCATGGCCAAGGACCCGCGGGTGCTGGTGATCAAGCTGGCCGACCGGCTGCACAACATGCGGACCCTGACCTTCCTGCCCCGTCCCAAGCAGGAGCAGAAGGCCAAGGAGACGCTGGAGATCCTGGCCCCGCTGGCCCACCGGCTGGGTATGAACACGATCAAGTGGGAGCTGGAGGATCTGGCCTTCGGCACGCTGTTCCCGAAGCGCTACGAGGAGATCAACCGGCTGATCGGGGAGCACCAGCCGCAGCGCGAGGCGCTGCTGCGCCAGGTGACGCAGAAGGTGCAGACCGACCTGAAGGCCGCCAAGATCAAGGCGGAGACCACCGGCCGGCCGAAGCACCTCTACTCGATCTACCAGAAGATGATCGTGCGGGGTCGCGACTTCAACGACATCTACGACCTGGTCGGCGTGCGGATTCTGGTCGACACGGTGCGGGACTGCTACGCGGCGCTGGGCGTGATCCACGCCAACTGGCAGCCGGTGCCGGGCCGGTTCAAGGACTACATCGCCATGCCCAAGTTCAACATGTACCAGTCGTTGCACACGACGGTCATCGGGCCCACCGGCAAGCCGGTGGAGATGCAGATCCGCACGTACGCGATGCACCGCACCGCGGAGTTCGGCATCGCCGCGCACTGGAAGTACAAGGAGCACAAGGGCACCCAGATCGTGGGCCCGCCGGCGCACATCGACGAGATGACCTGGCTGCGGCAACTGCTCGACTGGCAGCGCGAGGCGGCCGACCCGAGCGAGTTCCTCGACGCGCTGCGCTTCGACCTGTCCAGCCAGGAGGTGTACGTCTTCACCCCGAAGGGTGACGTCATCCCGCTGCCGACCGGGTCGACGCCGGTGGACTTCGCGTACGCGGTGCACACCGAGGTCGGGCACAAGTGCATCGGCGCGCGGGTCAACGGCAAGCTGGTGCCGCTGGAGTCGACGCTCTCCAACGGCGACGTGATCGAGATCTTCACCTCGAAGTCGGAGACCGCCGGCCCGACGCAGGACTGGCTGGGCTTCGTCAAGAGCCCCCGCGCGCGTACGAAGATCCGCCAGTACTTCAACAAGGAGCGGCGCGAGGAGGCGATCGAGGCCGGCAAGGACGCGATCGTCAAGGCGATGCGCAAGCAGGGCATGCCGTTGCAGCGGATGCTCACCTCCGACGCGCTGATGTCGATCGCCCGGGACCTGCACCTGGCCGACGTGGCGTCGCTCTACGCGGCGGTCGGCGACAGCCAGGTCTCCGCGCAGTCGGTGGTGCAGAAGCTGATGGCCGCGTACGGCGGCGAGGAGGGCGCGGCGGAGGACATCGCCGAGACCGCCGTCGCCACCCGGCCGCCGCGCAGCCGGCAGAGCAGCAGCGATCCGGGTGTGGTGGTCCGGGGCGTCAGTGACGTCTGGATCAAGCTGGCCCGCTGCTGCACCCCGGTGCCACCGGATTCGGTGTTCGGCTTCGTCACCCGCTCCGGCGGGGTGAGCGTGCACCGCGACGACTGCGCCAACGCCGAGGATCTGCGGGCCCAGGCCGAGCGGGTCGTCGAGGTGAGTTGGAAGCTCACCTCCGCCTCGACGTTCCTGGTGGCCATACAGGTCGAGGCCCTGGACCGGCACAAGCTGCTGGCCGACGTCACCCGGGTGCTCTCCGACGAGCGGGTCAACATCCTGTCCGCCACGGTCACCACCACCCGGGACCGGGTGGCGGTGAGCCGGTTCAGCTTCGAGATGGCCGACCCGAAGCACCTGGGCCACCTGCTGGCCACGGTCCGCAAGGTCGACGGCGTCTTCGACGCCTACCGGGTCACCTCCGGCGCCTGAGGCGTACACCGGACACGAAAGCGCCCGCCGGCTCAGCCGGCGGGCGCTTCGTTGTCTCCTCGGGTGTCAGCCCTGCGGCGCGCTCATCGTGAGGTCCTTGATGATGACCTCCTTCTTCGGGTGCCCACCACCGGGCTGCGGGGCGAACGCCCCGTCGTCGCCGGCCTTGGCCACGTCCTTGACGATGTCCAGGCCACCGGTGATGTTGCCGAGCACCGTGTACGCCGGGTCCAGCGGCGAGTCGCCGTAGACGATGAAGAACTGGCTGCCGGTGCTGCCCGGCTGGCCGGAGTTGGCCATCGCGATGACACCCTCCGGGTACGGCGGGCGCTTGTCGGTGGGCAGGTTCTCCTCGGGCAGCCGGTAGGTCGGGCCGCCCGTGCCGTCGGTCTCCCGCCAGCCCTTGCCGGTGGCGCTGGGGTCACCGCACTGCAACACCTTGATGCCCTCGGTCACCATCCGGTGGCACTTCGTGTTGTCGAAGAAGTTCTTCTCCGCGAGGTGGGTGAAGCTGCCCGCCGTGCACGGCACCAGCGACCGGTCGACCTTGGCCGTGATCGGGCCCAGGTTCGTGTCGATCGTCATGGTCTGCACGCCGGTGCCGGACTGCTCGTTGCTCGGCACCCCGACGTCCTTGAGCTGCGGGCTCCGCTGGTCGGCGGGCACCTGGTTGTAGGCGCACTCGGACGCGCCGGGCGCCTGGGCGGCGGTGTCGGCCTTGTCGTCGTCGCCGCCGAGGCTCATCGCCAGCCAGACGGTGCCGGCGACCACGAGCACCAGCGCGGCGCCCGCGCCGATGATCGCCTGCGTCTGGCGACGCTTGCGGGCCCTGGCCGAGCGCTCGGCCATCTCCTTCTCGAGCCGGGCGCGTGCCGCCGCGCGCTGCCGCTCTCTGGTGGACGTCACGCCTGGATCCTCCTGGCTGTCTGCTTCTGGGTGCCGCTCGGGTGGGGTGGCGCCACGGTCAGCCGGCGCTCGGGCTGCTGGCCGGGGTGCCGGAGGCCGACGGCGACGGTGCCGCGGCGGTGACCGGCTCACCAACGGTGAGGCTCTGGATCACCACGTCGGTCTTGGGCTTGACCTTGGCCCCCGTCCCATTGTCCACGGTCGGCAGGGCCCCGATCTTCTCCACCACGTCCAGCCCGCCGGTCACCCGGCCGATCACGGGGTACTTCGGGTCGGTGGTGGTGAAGTCCTTGAAGAAGATCAGGAACTGGCTGCCGTTGCTGCCCGGCGGGTTGGAGATCATCGCCACGGTCCCCTTCGGGTACGTGGGCGGCTGGCCGGGCGCCGGGCTGGCCGACGGCGACGCGGACGGCACGGTCGGCACGTCCTCGTCGTAGAACGAGTAGGTCGGCCCGCCGAGGCCGGTGCCGCTGGGGTCGCCGCAGCGCAGCGCGCCGTCGGCGGTGATCTCGTGGCACTTGGTGTTGTCGTAGAACGACCGGCTCGCCAGGTGGGCGATGCTCGCCGCGGCACACGGTGAGTTGGTCAGGTTCAACTCGGCGGTGATCGGCGCGCCCTGGTTGGTGGTCACGGTCATCGCCCGGGTGCCGTCGGTGGGCAGGCCCTTGGTCTCCGGGGTGCCGACGTCCTTGAGGTTGGTGTTGGCCGTCGCGTCCTGCGGCGTCCAGAGGCAGGTGTCCTCAGCGGCCGTGTTCTGCTTCGGGTCGGAGTCGAACGCCCCGAGCGCCCAGGCCGAGCCGGCCACGATCAGCACGAGGACCACGACCGCGCCGACACCGGCCTGGATCTGCCGACGGCGCCGCGTGGCGGCGGCCCGGCGGGCCAACTGCCGGTCGAGCTTCTCCCGCGCCAGTTTGCGCTGCCGGTCCCTGCTGGAAGCCACCCGTGCTCCCCTTCCTCTACCTGGTCGTCCCCGGCGGCCGGGCGTCCCGGCCCGTCAGGCGTCACGTGTGCCGCGCCACACGCCCGCCAGAGTGTACGGCTAGCGACTGGGAATGTGGTGTACGAGGTCCACCCCGCCGCCAGCAGCCCTTATCGGGCGATGTCACTGTGCCCGGAGGGACGGGTGGGACGGGACGCGGCAAACCCGCCGGGCCCGCCGGTTAGGCTGCTGGCAGGACGACAGCTCGACGGAAGGACAGCGCCCGTGCTCGTGGCCGGCTTTCCCGCGGACGCCTTCGGCACCAACTGCTATGTGGTGGCCACGGCGCCGGGGGAGCAGTGCGTGGTGGTCGACCCCGGCATCGGGGTGCTCGACCAGCTCGACGCCCTGCTCGCCGAGCACCGCCTGCATCCCGCCGCCGTGCTGCTCACCCACGGCCACCTCGACCACACCTTCTCGGTCGCGCCGGTCTGCGGTGCCCGCGGCATCACCGCGTACGTCCACCCCGGCGACCGGGAGATGCTGGCCGACCCGGCCAAGGGCCTCTCGACCGATCTGACCTCGCTCTTCGGCGGCCGGTTGAGCTACACCGAGCCGGAGGACGTGGCGGAGCTGACCGACGGCGCCACCCTCGCGCTGGCCGGCCTGGAGATCGCCGTCGACCATGCGCCGGGCCATACCGGCGGGTCGGTGCTGTTCCGGCTGCCCGCCGCCGGGTCGGGCTGGGACGCCGAGGAGCTGTGCCTCTCCGGCGACGTGCTCTTCGCCGGCTCGATCGGTCGCACCGACCTGCCCGGCGGCAGCATGCCGGCGATGCTCACCAGCCTGCGCGACAAGATCCTCCCGCTGGCCGACGACACCGTCGTGCTGCCCGGCCACGGCCCCAGCACCACCATCGGCCGCGAGCGCGCCAGCAACCCGTACCTCATCGAGGTGGCGCAGGTCGGCGGCGGCCGACCGGCGGCGCCCACCCGGGGCCTCTAGATCTCGTCCGCGCCGCGCGCGGACCCACGACACCACCGCGCCGCGGGCGCGGGATCGCAAGGAGTACGCCGATGAGCAAGCCCACGCCCATCTCCGGCTTCCCGGAGTGGACCCCCGGCCAGCGGATGATCGAGCAGTTCGTGCTCGACCGGATCCGGGCCACCTTCGAGCTGTACGGTTTCGCCCCGCTGGAGACGCGCGCGGTGGAGCCGCTGGACCAGCTGCTGCGCAAGGGCGAGACCTCGAAGGAGGTCTACGTGATCCGGCGGCTGCACGCCGACGCCGAGGGGACCGGCGGCGACGACCAGCTCGGCCTGCACTTCGACCTCACGGTGCCGTTCGCCCGGTACGTGCTGGAGAACGCCGGCAAGCTCACCTTCCCGTTCCGCCGCTACCAGATCCAGAAGGTGTGGCGGGGCGAGCGGCCGCAGGAGGGGCGTTACCGGGAGTTCATCCAGGCCGACATCGACATCGTCGACCGGGACACGCTGGCCCCGCACCACGAGGCGGAGATGCCGCTGGTGATCGGGGACGCGCTGGGCGCGCTGCCGATCCCGCCGGTGACGATCCAGGTCAACAACCGCAAGATCTGTGAGGGTTTCTACCGGGGCATCGGGCTGACCGACCCGGAGGCGACGCTGCGCGCGGTGGACAAGCTCGACAAGATCGGCCCGGCGAAGGTGGCCGAGCTGCTCGCCCAGACCGCCGGGGCGAGCGAGGCGCAGGCCAAGGCGTGCCTGGCGCTGGCCGAGATCTCCGCCCCGGACGCCTCGTTCGCCGACGCCGTGCGCGCGCTGGGGGTCACCGACCCGCTGCTCGACGAGGGCATCGAGGAGCTGGTGCGGGTGGTGGAGACCGCCGCCGAGCACTCGCCCGGCCTCTGCGTGGCGGACCTGCGCATCGCCCGTGGCCTGGACTACTACACCGGCACGGTCTACGAGACCCAGCTGCGCGGCTACGAGCGGTTCGGCTCGATCTGCTCCGGCGGCCGGTACGACAATCTGGCCAGCGCCGGCGCCACCTCGTACCCCGGGGTGGGAATCTCGATCGGCGTGACCCGGCTGCTCGGGCTGCTCTTCGGCGCGGGCGAGCTGTCGATCTCCCGCGAGGTGCCGACCGCCGTGCTGGTCGCGGTGACCAGCGAGGAGCGGCGCGGCGCCAGCAACCGGGTGGCCGAGGCCCTGCGGCGGCGCGGGGTGCCGACCGAGGTGTCGCCGAGCGCGGCGAAGTTCGGCAAGCAGATCCGCTACGCCGAGCGGCGCGGCATCCCGTACGTCTGGTTCCCGGGTGTCGACGGTGCGCCGGACGAGGTGAAGGACATCCGCTCCGGCGAGCAGGTCACGGCGGGTGCGGGGGAGTGGATGCCGCCCCGGGAGGATGTGAAACCGGCGGTTGGCTGAGCGCTCCACTGGCGCGTACGGCCGCGGGGACCTACGGTAGCGTAAGTTACGCCACCGTAGGGAGTTTCTCGTGACCATGAGCACCACGCTGAGTCAGACCGCACTGCTCGTCGAGTTGGAGCCGGTTGTCGCACGCAACCTGGACCGCCACCTCTCGCTGGCGAAGGAGTGGTTCCCGCACGAGTACGTGCCGTGGAGCGAAGGGCGTACCTTCGACGGGCCGCTCGGCGGTGAGGCGTGGTCGCCGACCGACTCCACCATCCCCGACGTGGCCCGCACGGCGCTGATCGTCAACCTGCTCACCGAGGACAACCTGCCCTCGTACCACCACGAGATCGCCACCCTGTTCGGCCGGGACGGCGCGTGGGGCACCTGGGTGCACCGGTGGACGGCGGAGGAGGGCCGGCACGGCACGGCGATCCGCGACTACCTGACGGTCACCCGGGCCGTCGACCCGGTGGCGCTGGAGCGGGCCCGGATGACGCACATGTCCGAGGGCTACGAGAACGTGCACGGTGACGAGGTGCTGCACTCGCTGGCGTACGTCTCGTTCCAGGAGCTGGCCACCCGGATCTCGCACCGCAACACCGGCAAGGCCACCGGCGACCCCGCCTGCGAGGCGCTGCTGGCCCGGGTGGCCGCCGACGAGAACCTGCACATGGTCTTCTACCGCAACCTGCTCGCCGCCGCGTTCGAGCTGGCCCCGAGCCAGGCCATGCGGGCCGTCGCCGACGTGGTGGCCGATTTCCAGATGCCGGGCAACGGCATCGAGGGCTTCGCCCGCAAGTCGGTGGCGATCGCCCTGGCCGGCATCTACGACCTGCGTCAGCACCGCGACGAGGTGCTGCTGCCGGTGCTGCGCCAGTGGGACGTGTTCAACGTGACCGGCCTGAACGCCGACGGCGAGGCCGCCCGCGAACAGCTGGCCGGCCAACTCGACACGCTGGAGCGCGCCGCCGCCCGCTTCGAGGAGAAGCGCGACGCCCGCGCCTCCCGCCTAGCCCTGCGCTGAACCCCACCC
>NZ_RCVI01000276.1:0-11158 GCF_003667455.1 Micromonospora sp. CV4
GCGGAGTTCCAGGCGGTAGGGGGCGGAGAGTTCGCGGGCGGGAGCGGTGCGGTCGCCGTCGAGGCGTTCGGCGAGCAGTTCGACGGCGAGCCGTGCGATCTGGGCCTTGTCCGGGGCGACGGTTGTCAGCGTGGGGACCGAGAACCGCCCGTCCTCGATGTCGTCGAAGCCGACCACCGCCACGTCCTCGGGCACCCGCAGGCCGGCCTCGTGCAGGGCGCGCAGGGCACCCAGTGCGAGCGTGTCGTTGAAGCAGAAGACGGCGTCGGGGCGTACCCCGGAGGTGAGCAGGCTGCGCATGGCGGCCGCGCCGTCCGCGCGGTGCCAGGCCGGCGCGGGCGCCACCAGGGCCTCGTCGTAGTCCAGGCCGGCGGCGCGCAGCGCGTCGGCGTAGCCGGTCAGGCGCAGTCGGGCGCTGGCGCCCTCCGGGGTGCGCTGCGAGCCGATGGCGGCGATCCGGCGCCGGCCGAGCCCGATCAGGTGGCTGGTGATCTCCCGCGCCGCGCCCACGTTGTCGATCACCACGTGGTCAGCGGGGCCATGGTCGACGCGCTCGCCGAGCAGCACCATCGGCCTGTTGTCCAGGCCGGCCAGGTCCTCCGCGGTGAGCGCCAACGGACTGAAGATCAGGCCGTCGATCAGGTGGTCGGTGATGCCGGAGGCGACCACCCGCTCCTGCTCACGCCCACCGCCGGTCTGGTCGATCAGCACCGTCCAGCCGAAGTCGGCGGCTGCGGCGACCACGTAGCGGGCCAGCTCGGCGAAGTACGGGATGTCCAGTTCCGGCACCGCCAGCGCGATCACGCCGGTGCGCCCCTTGCGCAGATGGCGGGCGGAGAGGTTGGGTCGGTAGTTGAGTTCGGCGATCGCCTCCTCGACCCGGGCCCGGGTGTCCGGCCGGACATGCACGTAGCCGTTGACCACGTTGGAGACGGTCTTCACCGACACGCCGGCCCGTTCGGCCACATCCTTGAGCCTGTGTCGCACTCCGCAACCTCCCCGATGTAACACTCCGCACCCTACCCCGTCATCAGCCCTTTACAACGTTGCCTACAACGTTGTAGAAAGCAGGGAGGCCGGGTGGGCGGTGACTGCGATCACCCGGCACCGGCAATGAGGAAAGGTGGCACCCTTGCGGACCGCGCAGCTGACGATCGACCCGGCCTTCGCGATCGGCCCGGCCGACCGACGTCTCTTCGGCTCCTTCGTCGAGCACATGGGGCGATGCGTCTACGGCGGGATCTACGAGCCGGGTCACCCCAGCGCCGACTCCCGCGGCCTGCGCGGCGACGTGCTGGAGCTGACCCGGGAGCTGGGCGTGTCAGTGGTCCGCTACCCGGGCGGCAACTTCGTTTCCGGCTACCGCTGGGAGGACGGGGTGGGCCCGGTCGGCGACCGGCCACGCCGGCTCGACCTGGCCTGGAAGACGATCGAGACGAACGCGTTCGGGCTGGACGAGTTCATGACCTGGGCCGCCGAGGCCGGTGTCGAGCCGATGATGGCGGTCAACCTGGGCACCCGCGGCGTGCAGGAGGCTCTGGACCTGCTGGAGTACGCCAACCACCCGGGCGGCACGCACCTCTCCGACCTGCGACGCAAGCACGGCGCGGAGGACCCGTACGGGGTGAAGCTGTGGTGCCTGGGCAACGAGATGGACGGCCCGTGGCAGGTCGGCCACAAGACCGCCGACGAGTACGGCCGGCTGGCCGCCGAGGCCGCCCGGGCGATGAAGATGATCGACCCGTCGATCAGCCTGATCGCCTGCGGCAGCTCCAACCGGCGGATGCCCACGTTCGCCTCCTGGGAGGCGACCGTGCTGGAGCACACCTACGAGCATGTCGACTACATCTCGGCGCACACCTACTACGACCCGTCCGACGGTGACCGGGCCAGCATCCTCGCCTCGGCTGTCGACATGGACAACTTCATCACCGAGGTGGTTGCGACCGCCGACCACGTGGCCGCCAAGCAGCGGCACAAGCGCAAGCTGAAGATCTCGTTCGACGAGTGGAACGTCTGGTACGAGTCCCGCCTCCAGGCCGACCTGGACCGGCGCGGCTGGGTCGAGGCCCCGGCGCTGATCGAGGACGACTTCACCGCGGTCGACGCGGTCGTCGTCGGTGACCTGCTGATCACCCTGCTCCGCCACGCCGACCGGGTCGGGGTGGCCGCCCAGGCCCAGCTGGCCAACGTGATCGCGCCGATCCGCACCCGCAACGGCGGTCCCGCCTGGCGGCAGAGCATCTTCCACCCGTTCGCGCTGACCGCCCGGTACGCCCGGGGCACCGTGCTGCGCACCGAGCCGGTGTCGCCGCGCTACGACACGAAGAAGTACGGGGACGTTCCGGTGCTCGACACCGTCGCCGTGCACGACGAGGAGACCGGCGAGCTGACCGTCTTCGCGGTCAACCGGGGCGAGGAGGACCTTCCGTTGGACCTCGACCTGCGCGGCCTGCCGGGACTGTCCGGTCTGTCCTTCCTGAGCCTCGCTGCCGGGTCTGACCCGTCGGCGATGAACACCGAGGCCGAGCCCGACCGGGTGACGCCCCGGGAAATGCCCACCCCCACCCCCGACGGCGGCCGGTGCACGGTGCGCCTGCCCGCCGTGTCCTGGAGCGTGCTGCGCTTCGGCCCGGCAAACGCCTGAGGTCGCACCGAGTTTGACCAGGCACAATTCATCCCGTCCCCCCTTCAAGGAGATACCAGCATGATCCAGAACGACATGAGCCGGCGCCGCCTGCTCGGCCTCGGTCTCGGACTCGGTGCCGCGGCTTCGCTGACCCTCGCCGGCTGCGGCAGCGACGACAGCAGCTCCGGCCCGGCCGCCGGCAACGGCGGCAAGGAGTACACCGGCCCGAAGGTGGACCTCAAGCTGTGGAACGGCTTCACCGGCGGTGACGGCGACATCTTCAAGGCGCTGGTGAACCAGTTCAACACCGAGCACAAGAACATCGCCGTGTCGGTGGCCACTTACCAGTGGGAGGACTACTACAACAAGCTCCCCGGTGCGGCCTCCAGCGGCAACGGCCCGGACATCGCGGTCATGCACATGGACCAGCTCGCCACCTTCGCCGCCCGTGGCGTGATCACCGAGCTGGACGACGTGGCCAAGAACCTGGAGCTCGCCGAGGGCGACTTCGCCCCCACGGTGTGGAAGGGCGGGATCTACAACAACAAGCGGTACGGCATTCCGCTGGACATGCACCCGCTGGGCTTCTACTACAACAAGGCCGTCATGCAGAAGGCCGGCCTCGACCCGAACAAGCCGCCGACGACGAAGGACGATTACGTCGCGGCGCTGGTCGAGCTCAAGAAGGCCGGCGTGCAGGGCTTCTGGGTCAGCCCGTTCCAGTTCACCGGCGGCATGACCTTCTACTCGCTGCTCAACCAGTGGGGCGCCACCCTGTTCGACGCGGACGTGGCGAAGGCCACCTTCAACTCGGACCCGGCGGTCGAGGCGTGCACCTGGCTGGTCGACATGATCAAGCAGGGCTACTCGCCGGCCAACGTCGGCCAGGACGCCGACTACCTGGCGTTCAAGAGCGGCAAGAACGCCTTCACCTGGAACGGCATCTGGCAGATCAACGATCTGAAGAAGAGCCCCGAGGTGCAGTGGGGCGTCGCGCCGCTGCCCCAGATCGGCAGCAAGCCGGCGGCGTGGGCCAACTCGCACAACTTCACCATCGTGAAGCAGCGGGCCAACGACGCCAACAAGGTCTCCGGCGCGAAGGTCTTCATCAACTGGCTCAGCGAGCACTCGCTGGACTGGGCGAAGGGCGGCCAGGTGCCGGCCCGTAAGGCCGTCCGTGAGGGCGCCGAGTTCAAGGCGCTGCCGGAGATCTCGTCGCTCGCCCCCGAGCTGGAGTACGCGGCCTTCCCGCCTGCGGCTCCGGGTCTGGGCGAGGTCATGACGACCTTCTACAACTCCTTCAACGAGGCCGCGCTGGGCAAGAAGTCGCCCAAGCAGGCGCTGGACGACGGTGTGGCCAAGGCCAACAAGCAGCTCGAGGACAACCGCAAGAAGTACGGGAGCTGATAGCCCGTGGCGGACGTGATCGAGGTCGGGGCGGCGCGCGGTGACGCGCCGCCCCCGGCGGCCAAGGCTCGCCGCCGGGGCGCTTCGGCGGGCCGGACCGGACGGGCGACGCCGTATCTGTTCCTCGCCCCCTACCTGGTCCTGTTCGGGGTGTTCGGCCTGCTGCCGATCATCCTGGGCCTGTGGCTCAGCGTGCACCAGTGGGACTTCCAGCTGCCCAACCGGCCGTTCATCGGGTTGGACAACTACAAGGACCTGTTCTCCAGCGACTCCGCCATCTATGGCGACTGGTGGGAGAGCGTCCGGGCCACCGCGATCTTCACGGTTTTGTCGGTGCCGCTGCTGGTGGTCGTACCGCTCGGGCTGGCGCTCCTGCTGAACCGTTCCTTCCCGGGCCGGACCTTCTTCCGGGCGATCTACTTCGCGCCGTACGTGCTGGGTGTGGCGGTGATCGGCCTGCTCTGGCGGTTCCTGCTCGACGCCAACCTGGGCCTGGTCAACCGGCTCGCCGGAGCCGTCGGGCTGCCCGCGGACACCCCCTGGGTGACCGCCATGCCGTGGGCGTGGATCTCGCTGGTCGGGGTGACTGTCTGGTGGACCTCCGGCTTCAACGCGGTGATCTACCTGGCCGGTCTCCAGGACATCTCCCCGGAGCTGTACGAGGCGGCCCGGATGGACGGCGCGAGCGCCTGGCAGCGGTTCCGCAACGTCACGCTGCCCGGGCTGCGCCCGGTGCTGCTCTTCGTGATCACCACGACCGTGCTCGCCTCGGCGAACATGTTCGGCCAGTCGTTCCTGATCACCCAGGGGACGCCCGGCACGGAGACCCGCACGGTCGTCTGGTTCATCGTCGAGGAGGGCCTGCGGGACAACGACGCCGGTCGCGCCGCCGCGATGAGCATCGTGTTCGCCCTGATGCTGGCGGTCGTGAGCATCGCCAACTTCCGCCTCTTCCGCTACAAGGAAGACTGAGGGGACCGCCATGACGACGCCCACGCGGACCACCCGCGGGTCCGCCACCGCGAGCCGGGTCGTGCTCTACGCCACCCTCGTGGCGCTCGCCCTGATCTTCCTGGTTCCGCTGTTGTGGATGGTCATCACCTCGCTGAAGACCTACACCGGCGCCCAGCAGATCCCGCCGAGCTGGCTGCCCAACCCGATCGCGGGCTACGGCTACGAGCAGATCCTGAACAACTCGGCGAACCCGGTGCTGCGCTGGTTCTTCAACAGCATGCTGGCCGCCACCCTGCACTCGTTGCTGGTGCTGGTGACCGCCTCGATGGCCGCGTACGCGCTGGCGCGGCTGAAGTTCCGGGGGCGTGGGGTGAGCTTCGCGCTGATCGTCGGGACGCTGTTCATCCCGCCGACGTCGCTGATCATCCCGAACTTCCTGATCGTCGACCAGCTCAACTGGATCGACACCCTCGCGGTGGTCGTGGTGCCGGGAGCGGCCAGCGCGTTCGGGGTGTTCTTCCTGCGGCAGTTCTTCCTCTCGCTCCCCAACGAGCTGGAGGAGGCCGCCACGCTGGACGGCGCCAACCAGTGGCAGATCTTCTTCCGGGTGGTGCTGCCGCTGTCCAAGCCGGCGCTGGCCACCCTGGCCGTGCTGTCGTTCCTCACCAACTGGAACGACTTCCTCTGGCCGATCTTCGTGCTGTTCAGCCCGGAGAAGCTCACCCTGCCGCCGGGCCTGGGCCTGCTCCAAGGCTCGTACGTCACCGACTACCCGGTGATCATGGCGGGTGCGGTGCTGGCCAGCCTGCCGGTGCTGATCCTCTTCGTGCTGGCCCAGCGGCACATCATCCAGGGCGTCTCCCGCAGCGGTCTGAAGGGATGACCCGCACAACCACCCGGCGACGCGGCGCGGCGGCGATCATCGCCGCCGCGCTGCTCGTCGCGGGCTGCACCGACGGCAGCGAACCCACCCCCACGAGCAGCGGGAGCGACGCGAGCATGTTCACCAACCCGGTCGTACGCACCGACGCCCCCGATCCCCAGGCGATCCAGGTGGGCGACACCTGGTACCTGTTCCACACCAACTCCGGGGGCCGCAACGTCCCGGTGCTCACCTCCACAGACCTGGTCGACTGGTCCGAGGCCGGGGACGCCCTGCCGACGCTGCCGGACTGGGCGGACGCGGGAAAGACCTGGGCGCCGGAGGCGATCCAGCTGGCACCGGAGAAGTTCCTGCTCTACTACACCGTCGCCGGCCGGGAGTCGGGGCGGCAGTGCGTCGGCCGGGCGGTGGCCAGCGCGCCGCAGGGTCCGTACCGCGACGACGCCGCCGGCCCGCTGATCTGCCAGGCCGAGCTGGGCGGGGCGATCGACGCCAGCCCGTTCCGGGACACCGACGGCAGCCTCTGGCTGCTGTGGAAGAACGACGGCAACGCGATCGGGGTGGACACCTGGCTCTGGTCGCAGCGCCTCGCCGACGACGGCCTGACCCTGGTCGGTGAGCCGACGAAGCTGCTCAAGCAGACCGAACCGTGGGAGGGCACCCTGATCGAGGGGCCGTTCTTCTACCGCCAGGACGGCCGCCTGCTGCTCTTCTTCGCCGCGAACGCCTACGACCGGGCCGAGTACGCCGAGGGCTACGCGGTCTGCGAGAGCCCGACCGGCCCGTGCGTGAAGGCCGCCGAGAACCCGATCCTGAAGACCAACGAGGCCGCCTCCGGCCCCGGCCACGCCTCGATGGTGGTCAAGGACGGCCGGACCTGGCTGCTGTACCACGCCTGGCCACCCGGCCAGGAGGGCAGCACCGACCCGGGACGGCAGACCTGGCTGGACGAGGTGACCTGGGTCGACGGCAAGCCCGTCGTCAAGGGACCGACGGGCAAACCCCAGCCCC
The DNA here is from genome assembly GCF_003667455.1 of Micromonospora sp. CV4. Taxonomy (NCBI): domain Bacteria; kingdom Bacillati; phylum Actinomycetota; class Actinomycetes; order Micromonosporales; family Micromonosporaceae; genus Micromonospora; species Micromonospora sp. CV4. Next base: position 6,885 of record NZ_RCVI01000276.1, read on the forward strand.
GTCCCTGACACAGCCGAGAAGGGCCCCTCGCCAATCGCGAGGGGCCCTTCCCACGTTCGGGTTCAGCTGTCGGCGGCCGGCTCGCGGGGGGCCGGGGCGACGGCGGGCTCGTGCCGGGCCAGCCGGTTGCGGCGGTGGCCGTAGCCGAAGTAGATCAGCCCGCCGAGCAGCATCCAGGCCAGGAACCGCAGCCAGGTCTCCACCGACAGGTTGAGCATCAGGTAGAAGCAGGCCAGCGCGGAGACGATCGGCAGCACCGGGGAGAACGGCACCCGGAACGGCCGGTCCAGGTCCGGGCGCTTGCGCCGCAGGATCGGCACCGCGACCGAGACCAGCACGAACGCGCACAGCGCGCCGATGCTGACCAGGTCGGCCAGGGCGGAGAGCGGCAGGAAGCCGGCCAGCAGCGCGACCGCGACCGTCATGATCGCCGAGATCCGGTACGGGGTGCCCCAGCGCGGGTGCACCGTCGCGATCGACGGCGGGATCAGACCGTCCCGGGCGATGGCGAAGCCGATCCGACCCATCGCCACCAGGTCGACCAGGATGACGCTGGTCAGGCCGGCGACGGCGGCGATGGAGACCAGCACGGCCGCCCAGCCGGCGCCGACCGCCTCGAAGGCCGACGCGATCGGTGCGCCGCGGTCGATCTCGGTGTACGGCACCATTCCGACCACCACCAGCGAGACGCCGATGTAGAGCACGGTGGAGATCAGCAGCGTGCCGAGCAGACCGAGCGTGAGGTCCCGCTTGGGCTTGCGGGTCTCCTCGCCCAGGTTGGCCACCGCCTCGAAGCCGGTGTACGCGAAGAAGACCACCGCGGCGGCGCTGAGCACCCCGACGAAGCCGAACACCGACGGTTCCAGCCCGAAGAGCGCCTGGGTGACCGGCTGCTTGATGCCGTCGTCGCCGCTCCCGGCGGGTTCGGCCGGCGGGATGAACGGGCTGAGGTTGGCGGCCTTGACGAAGAACAGCCCGGCGACCACCACGAAGACGCAGATGGCCACCTTGACGAGCACCAGCAGGTTGGTGATCCGGGCGGACTCCCGGATGCCCACGATCGCCACGATGCCGAGGATCAGCACGATGGCGATCGCGCCGATGTTGACCGTGCTGCCCTCCTCACCGAACCACCGGGTCGGCAGGTCGAGCAGTTCAGCCAGGTAGCCGGACCAGCCGCGGGCCACCACGGCCGCGCCGAGCGCGAACTCCAGCAGCAGGTCCCAGCCAATGATCCAGGCGACGATCTCGCCCATCGTGGCGTACGCGTAGGTGTAGGCGCTGCCGGCGGTCGGCACGCTGCTGGCCAGTTCGGCGTAGCAGAGCGCGGCGAGCAGGGCGACCACGCCGGCGATGGCGAAGGAGATCACCACGCCCGGCCCGGCGCTGTCCCGGGCCTCGATCCCGGTGAGCGTGAAGATGCCGGTGCCGATCACGATGCCGATGCCGAAGCCGGTGAGGTCGACCGCGCCGAGCCGCCTCTTCAGCCCGGGTCGACCGTCGGTGCCGTCCGCCCCGCTCTGTGCTATCACGTCCTTGATCGGTTTGGTCCGCAGCACGGACACGCGCTCACCCCTCCCACCGTGCGACCACCACCGTGGCGGCCGGTGATCGGCGTTGCTACCCAGCGAAGGGAGCTGCCAACCACGCCAACCTCCCGGTACGCGGAGTGCGACCTCCATCACCGTGGGCAACGCGACGATCGACGCGGAACGACCCGATACCCGGCGGTCGAATCGAGCGGGCACGAACCCTTGCGATAACGACCCGAGTGTGAAAATTTCCTTCCAGCGGCAGATAGCCAGCGGCGAATCTTGCCGGGAGTGCCGCACCGAACACCCGGGAGCCCCAACGAAGGGACACACCGCATGAAGGCAACTCGGCTCGGAGCCGCCGGGCTGGTCGCAGCCCTGCTCGGCACGCTCGTCACCGCCACCCCCGCGAACGCCGCGCCCGGCGCCGCCGGCACCACCTCCACCGCAACCTGCGTCACCGACCCGGCCACCCCGAAGCGGCAGTTCCGGGCGATGTGGATCTCGTCGGTGGTCAACATCGACTGGCCCAGCAAGGCGTCCCAGACCGACCCGGACCGGGTCGCCGCCCAGCAGGCCGAGTACCGCGGCCTGCTCGACCTCGCCGAGCGGCTGAACCACAACGCGGTCGTGGTGCAGGTCCGCCCGACCGCCGACGCCCTCTGGCCCTCGCCGTACGAGCCCTGGTCGGAGTACCTGACCGGAGTACGCGGCCAGGACCCGGGCTGGGACCCGCTGGCCTTCCTGGTCGCCGAGGCGCACAAGCGCAACCTGGAGTTCCACGCCTGGTTCAACCCGTACCGCGTCTCCATGCCGGCCCCCGGCGGAGCCGGCGCGGATCTCACCCAGCTCGCCCCCGGCCACCCGGCCCGGCAGCATCCGGACTGGACCTTCGCCTACCCGCCGGCCGGCGTGGCCGGCAGCCGGCTCTACTACAACCCCGGCATCCCCGAGGTCCGCGAGTTCGTGCAGACCGCGATGATGGACGCGGTCGACCGGTACGACATCGACGGCGTGCACTTCGACGACTACTTCTACCCCTACCCCAGCGGCACCCACCAGGTGCCGGACGACGCCACCTTCGCGGCGTACAACCGGGGCTTCACCGACCGGGCGGACTGGCGGCGGGACAACATCAACCTGCTGATCCAGGAGATGAACGGCAAGATCAAGGCGGCGAAGCCGTGGGTGAAGTTCGGGGTCAGCCCGTTCGGCATCTGGCGCAACAAGGCCGCCGACCCGCTCGGCTCGGACACCACCGGCAGCCAGTCGTACGACATCATCTCCGCCGACACCCGCAAGTGGGTCAAGCAGGAGTGGATCGACTACGTGGTGCCGCAGCTCTACTGGTACATCGGCCAGTACCCGGCGGCGGACTACGCCCGGCTGGTGCCGTGGTGGGCCGAGACGGTGCGCGGCACCCGCGTCCAGCTCTACATCGGCCAGGCCGACTACAAGAGCGGCGACCCGGCGTACGGGCCGTTCTGGCAGAACCCGAATGAGCTGTCCGACCACCTGACGCTCAACCGGGCGTACCCGGAGGTGCAGGGCAACGTGCACTTCTCCGCCGTCCAGGTGCGGGCCAACCGGCTCGGCGCCACCGACATCTACGCCGCCGAGCACTACTCACGCCCGGCGCTGGTACCGGCCATGCCACACCTGCCGGCCAAGCCGCTGCTCTTCCCGGTGGTCACCAAGGCCGCCCGGAACGCCGACGGAGTGCGACTGACCTGGCATCAGCCGGCCGACGGCGCCGGACCGTTCGGCACTGCCACCTCGTACGCGATCTACCGGTTCGACGGCACCACGCTGCCCGGTCGGTGCGCCACCGCGGACGCCGCGCACCTGATCGACACCGTGCGCGCCACGGCCGGGGGGACGCAGTCCTGGGTGGACACCTCGGCCGAGCCCGGGAAGCGGTACACCTACCAGGTGACCGCGCTGGACCGGTCGGCCAACGAGAGCCGGGTCAGCCCGCCGGCCTTCGTTCTGCGCTGACCGTACGACCCGCACCGGATGCCCCGGGTGCCACGAGCACCCGGGGCATTCGTCTGTTTCAACGTATGTCACCAATAGTTCGCGAGACACATACCGATGAGTTGATCAGTTGATCGACACTGATCGACATCCGGTAACCCGCCGGTAACTTACCGCCCCGCCCGCTCACCCCCGCGGAGGTAACCCGTGCCCCGACGTCTCGCCACCCTGCTCGCCTCGGGCGCGCTCGCGCTGCTCACCACCCTCGCCATCGCCTCTCCCGCCGCCGCCGTCACCCCCCAACAGCGACTCTCGGTGCTCTCCAGCTGGACCCAGACCAGCGCGAGCAGCTACAACTCGTGGAACAGCGCCCGGGTCAACCGGGCTCCCTGGGCCGAGTACGCCTTCGACTGGTCCACCGACTACTGCTCGTCGAGCCCCGACAACCCGCTCGGGTTCACCTTCAACCTGGGCTGCTACCGACACGACTTCGGCTACCGCAACTACAAGTCGGTCGGTCAGTTCTCCGCCAACAAGTCCCGGCTGGACAGCGCCTTCTACGCGGACCTGAAGCGGGTCTGCGCCACGTACAACGCGGTCGTCCGACCCGCCTGCCTCAGCCTGGCCTGGACCTACTACCAGGCGGTCAGCATCTTCGGATCGGTGGCCGCCGTGCAACAGGCCGACATCGACCGCGCCGCCCGCATGAAGGCCGACGCCGAACGCCAAGCCGCCACCCACTAACCCCACCCCCCTGTCTCTTAT